>NZ_BBSK01000107.1:0-174063 GCF_001319805.1 Burkholderia sp. E168m22 | reverse complement strand
GCGGCGGTACGAATGCACCATGCGGATTGGTGCATCCGCATCTACCTCGCGCGGCGCCCGCTTGCGATCCTGTCCACTCGGCGGTGCGACGGAGGGCGCCGCATCGCCGGCTCTCCCTCAAACCATCGCAGGAGATGACCATGGACAGGAATCGCATCGAAGGCAAGCTCAAACAGGTCAGGGGTTCGGTCAAGGAAGCACTCGGCAAGGTGACGGGCGACCGCGAGACCGAAGCGGAAGGTGTGGCCGAACAGCAGGCCGGCAAGCTTCAGGAGAAGGCCGGCGAGGCGGCCGATGCGGTGCGTAACCAGACGGGCACCGATCGGCACTGACCGATGACGCGGCGCCCGCAAGGGGCGTTGCGAAGGCCGGCCGGGCCGCCCTCGCAACGATGATGCGTTGCCGGCATGACCACGGTCGGCCTTGACCCGGCGGCGCGGCCGCTGTCTCCTGCCGCAGACTTCCATCCCGGCTCACCGTCATACGGGCCGCGGATCGGCCATGACCACGGAACTTGATGACCAAATCTCACAACATAGTTCCGATATTTCGTTTGCTGCACGGGTATTGGCTACCCACAATCCATTCACCTCTTTCGCGATGAAAGGTTCTTCGGAGACGGAACCGCGGTGATCGGCCAGCCGGTCGGGCGCATGGCGCCTCGGCGGCGCACGCCATCGCCGGCGCGCAGGAGGTTGCCGACGGGCGCCGATCGCGCGTTGCATCCCGACCCCCAGAAGAAGGACAGCCATGACGTTCCGCATTCGTTCGCTTTCCGGCGTCGCACTGACCGCCGCGCTTCTCGCGTTCCAGACGGGCGCGGCCCATGCGCAGGAGACGATCGTCAAGGTCGGCGTGGCCGGCCCGCTGACGGGCGGCGGCGCCGCTTACGGGAAAGACATCGAGAACGGCGTGCGCATGGCGGTCGACGAAGCGAATGCCGCTCGCACGATGGTCGGCGGCAAGCCGGTGAAATTCGTCATCGCGTCGCAGGACGACCAGAGTGATCCGCGCACCGGCGTGCAGGCCGCGCAGCAACTCGCCGACGCACAGGTGGCCGTCGTGATCGGCCACTTCAATTCGGGCACGACGCTGCCCGCGTCGAAGATCTACGCGAAGGCCGGCATTCCGATGATCACGCCGTCGGCGACCAATCCCGACATCACGCGCGCCGGGCTCGGCACCGTGTATCGCGTGATCGCGACCGATACGCAAAACGCGGGCAACGCCGGTGCGTACGCCGCGAGCGTGACGAAGGCGAAGCGCATCGCGATCATCGACGATCGCACCGCGTTCGGCCAGGGCGAAGCCGACGAATTCGAGAAGGCCGTGAAGGCGAACGGCGGCACGATCGTCACGCGCGAATTCACGAACGACAAGGCCGTCGACTTCAGCGCGCAGCTCACGAAGATCAAGAGCACCAACGCCGATCTCGTGTTCTTCGGCGGGCTCGACGCACAGGCCGCGATGCTCGTGAAGCGCATGCGCCAGCTCGGCATCCGCGCGCAGTTCCTCGCGGGCGGCGGCGTGATGAACGCGAACTTCATCAAGCTGGCCGGCAATGCGGCCGAAGGCGCGTCGGTGTGGGAATACGGGCAGCCGCTGTCGCGTCTCGCGAAGGGCAAGCTGTTCGAAACGAAATTCAAGCAGAAGTACGGCGTCGACATGCTCGCGTATGCGCCGTTCGCGTACGACGCGACGTGGATCGCGATCAACGCGATGCAGAAGGCGAACTCGACGAAGCCGGCCGATTTCAACGGCGCGCTGAAGGGCACGCGCTACGACGGCATCACGGGCACCATCGCGTTCACGAACACGGGCGACCTGAAGAACCCGAGCTCGACGCTGTATGAAGTGAAGAACGCCGCGTGGCAGCCCGTCACGACCCAGTCGGCGGACTGAACGCAACCCGCGCGCGGGCTTTCGCGGCGATGCCGGACGTGCTGAAATAGCCGAAGCGATCGTTCACGAAGCCTGCCTGCGGCACGCCGCGCGAGTCGCGGCGCGAATCACCCACAGGCCCTGAGCCTTTTACGTGCAACCGGAGTCAGTCGTGAGTTCTCAAGTCGTCATCGTCGGCGGTGGTGTGATCGGCAGCTCGATCGCTTATTTCCTGCGCGCCACCGATCCCACGGTCGCCGTGACCGTCATCGAGCGCGACCCCACCTATGCCAGATCGTCGTCGGCGCTGTCGGCCGCGTCGATTCGCCAGCAGTTCTCCACGCCGCTGTCGATCGAGATGTCGCTGTTCGGCATCGAGTTCCTGCGCACGATCGGCGAGCGGCTCGAAGTGGACGGCAACCGGCCGTCGATCGATCTGCACGAAGGCGGTTACCTGTTCCTCGCGACGCCGGCCGGCGACGCGACGCTGCGCGAGAACCATGCGCTGCAGACGCGCCTCGGCGCCGATATCCGGCTGATGGACGGCGACGCGCTGCGCGCGAAGTTTCCGTGGCTGAACGTCGACGATCTCGTGTCGGGCGCGTACGGCGTGAGCGGCGAAGGCTGGTTCGACGGCTACGGGCTCGTGCAGGCGCTGCGCAAGAAGGCGCAGGCGCTCGGCGCGCGCTACGTGCCGGCCGACGTGAAGGACGTGGTGCGCGACGGCCGCAGGATCACGCATGTCGTGACGGGCGACGGTGAACGCTATGCGTGCGACACGCTCGTCAACGCGGCCGGCGCATGGACGCGCACGCTGTCGTCGATGATGGGCATCGACATTCCCGTGTATGCGCGGCGGCGCAGCATCTTCAACGTATCGTCGCCGGCGAAGCTCGCCGATTGCCCGCTGCTGATCGATCCGACCGGCGTGTATTTCCGGCCGGAAGGGCGCACGTATATCTGCGGCACGTCGCCGAGCCCGGATCGCGACCCGGACGACCTGCCGCTCGACGAAGTCGACCACGGCCTGTTCGACGACGTGATCTGGCCGACGCTCGCGCACCGCGTGCCGGAATTCGAGGCGCTGCGCGTCGAGAATTGCTGGTCCGGTTACTACGAGTACAACGTGTTCGATCACAACGCGATCATCGGCTACCACCCCGAACTCGACAACGTCGTGTTCGCGAACGGCTACAGCGGCCACGGGCTGCAGCAAGGGCCGGCGACGGGGCGGGGCGTCAGCGAACTCATTCTGGGCGGGCGTTACGACACGCTCGACCTGTCGTCGCTCGGCTGGGCGCGCGTGCTCGAAAACCGGCCGATCGTCGAAAAGAACGTCGTGTAGCGCGGCGTGACCGCCCGGTATGGGGTGGGCGGAATTCTCCTAGTGTCTCAAACCCGTTGGCCCGACTGTGTCGGGCCTTTTTTCGTGGCGTGCATCAGCCGACGCCATAGACGGCATCGCGCAGATCGAGCGTGTACTGCCCGTTCATCCCTTCGTAGAGCGTGTTCGTCAGCGACACGACGGTGAGCCCGCGTGCGCGGTCGACGAACCACGAATGACCGTAGACGCCGCCCCAGCGCCACGTGCCGACGGATTCCGGCGACGCGGCCGCCTGCGGGTCGCGCAACACCGAGAAGCCGATCCCGAAGCCCGCGCCGGGCAGGTCCGGCAATTCCAAATCGCCGGTCTGTACGCGGCCCATCTCGTCGACCAGCTCAGTCGGCAGGATCGTGCCGCCGCCCGCGCGCAGCGTGTCCAGCACCGTCAGCACGTCGCCCGCGGTGCCGACCATCCCGGCGCCGCCCGACGGGAACGCGTGTGCATTCAGCGCGCGCGACGGCGAGTACGTGACGCCGACGAAGCCTTCGTCGATGGGCACCGTCTCGTTCTCGGCGAGCCGGTGCGGCTGCGGCGTGTCGTTCACGTACGGCGTGGCGAGCCGCGCCGGATCGCGTGCGACGAACCCAGTGTCGCGCGCACCGAGCGGGCGCAGCACGAGCGCATCGATCGCATCGGCGAGCGGCACGCCGCAGACGGCCTCGATCAGCGCACCGATGACGTCGATCGACAGCGAATAATTCCAGCTCGTGCCGGGCGCGAACAGCAGCCGCACGCTCGCGATCCGGCGCAGGTTTTCGGCGAGCGTGATCGATGCGCCATCCAGCCCGTCGGAGACACCCGCACGCGCATAGGGGCCGTTCGCGTCGGTTTCGTTGAAACGATAGTCGAGGCCGGCGGTATGCACGAGCAACTGGCGCACCGTGATCGTCGGCACGCGGCCGTCGGGCAGCGCCGGACGGAAGTCGGGCAGCCAGCGCGCGATGTCTTCGTCGAGCGACAGCTTGCGTTGCGCGACGAGCGCCATCGCGGCCGCCGACACGATCGGCTTCGTCACCGATGCGAGCCGGAACAGCGTGTCCTCGCGCATCGGCGTACGCGATTCGCGATCCGCGAACCCGGCCGCGCGGCGATAGACGAGCTCGCCGTCGCGGGCGACGAGGACGACCGCGCCGACCAGCCGCTGCGTGTCGAGCTGGCGGGACAGGACCGTGTCGATGCGCTCGGCGAGCGCCGGATCGGTGGACGACTGCTGTGACGATGCGGGAGAGGAGGTCATCGAAGTTTCCGTCGTGAAGGGCCTGGTCGACATGTTATGAGGCGGTTGCCGCACGCGTCGTTAACCCTTACTCCGAACAGGGCGATGGGCGCGGCATGGGCCGGCATGGGCGAACACCGACCCCGGCGGCCGACAAAATAGGCGCCAATCGTCCGGCGGCGTTCGTTAGAATCTGCTTTCGTCGAGGAAATGACGCATTTGCATGGTGCAGAGCAGTATCGAATCGAAGACGCTGCTTGTCCTGATTCCATCGTTCATCTTTCACCGGAGGCGAGCATGCCAGGTTTACTTCCCGATGTTGACCGCGAGGGGCTCCTCGAATATTCGGTGGTGTACACCGATCGCTCGGTCAACCATATGTCGCAGCGCTTCCAGGGTGTCATGCGCGACATCTCCGCCACGCTGAAAAAAGTCTACAACGCGAAATCGGTCGCGATCGTCCCGGGCAGCGGGACGTTCGGCATGGAAGCCGTGGCGCGACAGTTCGCGACGAACGAGAAGTGCCTCGTGATCCGCAACGGCTGGTTCAGCTTTCGCTGGTCGCAGATCTTCGACATGGGCAGCATTCCGTCCGAGACGACGGTGCTGAAGGCGCGCCCGGTGGAAGCGGGCAGGCAAGCGGCCTATGCGCCGGCGCCGATCGATGAAGTGGTCGCCGCGATCAAGGAAAACAAACCCGATCTCGTGTTCGCGCCGCACGTCGAAACCGCGTCCGGGATCATGCTGCCCGATGCGTACCTGCGCGCGGTGGCCGATGCCGTGCATGCGGTCGGCGGCATGTTCGTGCTGGATTGCATCGCGTCCGGCACCGTGTGGGTCGACATGCAGGCGAGCGGCGTCGATATCCTGATCAGTGCGCCGCAAAAGGGCTGGAGCGCGTCGCCGTGTTGCGCGATGGTCATGTTGAGCCCGCTCGCACGCGAGCGTATCGATGCGACGACCAGCACCAGCTTCGCGTGCGATCTGCGCAAGTGGCTGCAGATCATGGAAGCGTACGAGGGCGGCGGGTTCGCGTATCACGCGACGATGCCCACGGACAGCCTCACGACGCTGCGCGACGTGATGAAGGAAACCGACGCATACGGCTTCGACAAGGTGAAGGCGGAACAGCTCGAACTCGGCGAGCGCATTCGTGCGCTGCTGACGGAGAAGGGGTTCAGGAGCGTGGCCGCGAAAGGGTTCGAGGCGCCGGGTGTCGTGGTGAGCTACACGGACGATGACGGGATTCGCACCGGGAAGAAATTCGCCGATGTCGGTTTGCAGATCGCGGCGGGCGTGCCGTTGCAATGCGACGAGCGGGAGGACTTCAAGACGTTCCGGCTCGGGTTGTTCGGTCTCGACAAGCTGCATGATGTCGATGGCGCGGTGAAGCGGTTTGCCGATGCGTTGAACCGGATTGTTTGACGCGGTTTTGCGGAGTGGAGTGTTTGGGTGGCCGCCGCTCAACCGTTGAGCGGCGGCTTTTTAGTCGTTGAAAACGCAACCATTCTGGATCGTGACATGACCGAAGGCGCTCTAACGTTTGCCAGTCAGGCTGAATGGGAAAGCTGGTTGGGGCAGAACGGCGGCACGTCGACCGGAGCATGGCTGCGGCTCGCGAAAAAAGGCGCGGGGCAGCGAACCGTCAGCTATGAAGCGGCGGTGGAAAGCGCCCTCTGCCACGGCTGGATCGATGGCCAGAAGAAGGCCGAGAGCGAGCAATACTGGTTACAACGCTTTACCCCGCGCTCGGCGAAGAGCATCTGGTCCAAAATCAACAAGGACAAGGCCGAAGCGCTGATCGTCGCCGGCAGGATGCGCCGGGCCGGCCTGCGTGAAATCGAGAAGGCCAAACAAGACGGCCGTTGGGAGGCTGCCTATACGTCGGCCAGCAATGCGATCGTGCCGGACGACTTGCAGGCGGCTCTGGACGCCAATCCCAAAGCCGCGAAGTTTTTTGCGACGCTGAACAGCCGTAATCGCTATGCGATCCTGTTCCGGATACAGAACGCCAGGAAGCCTGAAACACGGGCACGCAAAATCGCGGAGTTCATCGACATGCTGAAGCGGGGCGAGACGTTTCATCCGTAGGGCTGTGCTGCCGGCGGCATGCCAGAAGAACCGCGCGGGACCGGGAACAGCTGAACGCGGACAGCTACCGCACCCAGTGACGGAAGCGTTCAATTTTTCGGCGCGCCGAGATCAGTTGTGTCGTGTGTGTGGATTCGGCCATGGAATATGGGCCTTGCGCGCGCCGCTTGGGATTGCAGTGTACGAATAAGAAATTCAATCCGGAGACGGAAGGGCCGAAGACTTGTTTGAACGAGGTCTCCAGGAGGGGCGTCGATCCTTGCGTCAGATGCGCTATGCAGTTGGGATTCTGATGTGACGGAATTGGCTTCATTGGCACGGTGTGGTCAGTTCACGTTGTGCGATTTTATGAATGACTTTGTTTATAAAAATAAAGCGCTCAAGGTATGGTTGGTCGTCGACTTGCATCTACCTGACGAAATTGACAGTTACATTTCATTTAAATGTTAATTTAAATTGATTTGCAGCTAAATCTGTCATTTCGATTAATGGAATAATCAGGAGGGGATGTGATTCATCGAATGCTGTTTGCCGGCGCGATTGTGCTTACAACGGCGATGCCTGCCCATGCGGGAAGTGCCACGGACGTCTCTCCCATCTGCACGACAGTCCGGACCGAACCAACCAGGGACTCGCTATTGAGCCGAAGCAGTTATTGCCAGAAAACGGTTCCGCTCGAATATGTCGCGAAGGACGATCAAAACAATGAAATCGGGCGAGTGGCTATCGACGCCTACGCGTATTCCGACAATCCATCGAATCAGCTCGCATGGCCATTGAAGTTCCGATTTCGCACACGCATCATTTCCGGCAATCCGGGCGGCCTGATGATCAAGCCTATCGTCGAATGCGGTTCGGATTGCACGGTTGCACCCAATGCCGGCGTACCGCTTGCCCTCGGCGGGCTGTCCAACGAAATATCGGTGATGGTCACGCCGAACATGGGATCCAGTAACCCGCTCAGGTTCAGTCCGACTCTCGAGTATCGGGTCGCGAAGTCGGGAGACTCGTTCGATAACGGTGCAAGCGTGAGTCCGTACGCAGGCGTGGGTTATATTCCCGACATTCGATGCGACGTCGCGCTCGTCAAGAGCAACTCGCAAGGATGCGTCTACGAGGACGCACCGGCGGTTCTCCGTACCATCGTCGCCACGAATCCCGACGTCGACGAATCGGCAATCCATATTCGCGAGGCGCAGGCGGCCGGCCGCCCCGGCAAGTTCGTGCCGAAGGGTGACGGCACGATTTTTCCTGATACCTGGGAGTCCAGGCCGCTGACACGCACGCGCGACGCAACGCTTCGGCGGGACAATCGGGATGCATCCAAGAAGCAATGCGTCGCGAAATACGGCTCGGTTAACGGCCAGTGCACGTTCACCGGCGATCCGGACGAAACGCCGACCGATTGCGATTGCGACGAGTATCCGTTTGCGTCGACCGAGCAGGGTGCATCAAGTGACCCGGAAGTATCGGTCAAACGTATCGATGCCAGCGATAATCGACGCGCGGGCGCTTTTCTCGGCAATTTCTATTTGAACCAGCGCGTGCTCGACCAAGAGAAATTCTACGTCGATGTCGGCTCTCAGCAGCCTGCGGCAAAACGTTGAGCCGCAGGGAAGGAAACGCGTGCCGTTGCCGCGGTTCGCGGGTATCTTCGGACCGCGGCACGAAAACATTCACCATATGAGCGATCACGAGAACTTCCCTTTCTGGCTTAACCAGCCCTATGAACGCTGTCGCCGCGTCGTGCCGGGCGCGATGCAATCCGAGACAGTGCCGATCGAGGATGCGCTGACGCGCGTGACGGCGGCCGATGTTTTCGCACCGGAGAATGTCCCGCCCGTTCCGCTCGCTGCGGTCGAAGGCTATGCATTGCGCGCATCCGATACCGTACATGCGACGCATGGTGCACCGGTCGAGCTCGATTTCGAGTTCAGTCGGCGCGCACTGGCTTCGTCGGCGGGCAGTCCGGCGGCTCGCGCAATCCACGCGCAGTGTGCGGTCGATGTCCCTCCGTATTTCCCGCTGCCGGAAAACGCCGACACCGTCGTCCCGAAAGGCGGTCTTGAAGTGACGCATCGCGACGCTCGGTCTTTCCTGCTGCTGCACGCGCCGTTATCCGCCGGGCAACACGTCATCGCTTCCGGCAGCGAATATCGACAAGGCAGCCTGCTCCTGCCCAAGGGCAGCCGGATAACGGCCGAATTGCAGATCGCGCTGACAGCGGCAGGCGTCCGCGATATCGAGGTGACGAAACGGCCGCGCATTGGCGTAGTGATCGTCGGGTATGAGCAGCGCGCTCCCGGCATCGCTCGCGAGCAATGGCAGCGGCCCGATACGAGCGGACCGTATATCCGTGCGGTACTGCAGCGCTGGGGATACAGGGTGTCGTCGATCGAGTACATCGAGCCGCCGGACATGACACTGCCGCCGCTCGAAGTGCAACAGAACGAGTACGCATTCCAGAAGAAGCTCGCCGAGTTCGCGCAACGTTACGACCTGATCGTCGGAGCCGGATTGCCTGCCACGCCGCCCTTCCGGGACATCGGACTGAATGCGCAACGAGTGTATTCGCGCGACGAGGCGACCGTCGAGATCAGACAAACACCGGCTGATCGTTTCAACTTCGGACGCAGTGACGATCGCTCGCCACCGAAGAAGACCACACTCCCGTTCACGCGGCCCGATGGTACGCAAAGCGGGATGACGGTCCTGACGAGCTACGATCAGGCCACGCTGATCAACCTGCCGGGCCACACGAGCGCAGTGGCGATGCTGATGCACGCGATCATGCCGCGTGTGCTCGATTTGCTCGAGCACGCCGCAACGCCCGGGCCGCATTGGGAAACCGGCATCATCGACCACAGCGTCGAGCGCGATGCCCAACTGAACGCGATGCGATGGGGTAACCTGCATCGTGGGGCCGACGGACACGTGGTCGTCCGCCTGCTTCCGCCCGAAGGCGACGGGTTGATCAGCGGTGTCGTGCATGCCGATGTGCTCGCCGCGATCCCGGCTGCGGAATATCCAATGGCTGCAGGTTCCTCCGTGCTGTTCCTGCGTCTCGATCGCGACCTTTCCAGCGAGCCGCCGCGCCAGACGGCGGCGACATCCGCCGAGGGAGCCTCACAATCGCCGCCAGCGGTTGAAACCCGTACGACAACCGTCGATATCGATGACGCACGCCCCATCGACCTTCGCGACACGTGGCAATGGCTCGACGCAGCATTCGCCGCCGATGCGTCACGCCTGCCTGGCGGACTCAACGGACCCGCGTCCGACGACGACATCGCTGCCTTACAGGTCGCGCTGGGTGCGACGCTGCCTGACGCACTCGTCGACAGTCTGCGGATTCACGATGGACAGGCGGCGTTGGGCGAGGCGTTTTCTGGAAGCGATGCGCTGCTGAGTGCCCGCGAGATCCTCGCGCAATGGCGCATCTGGAAAGGTCTCGTGGACGCTGGCGATTTCGGTGACATGACATCGGAACCGGATGCGGGCATCGCCGATGACTGGTACAACCTGAAATGGATTCCGTTTACGCATGACGGCAGCGGTAATCACTTGTGTGTCGACCTCGATCCCGCTGAGGGCGGCGTCGCCGGACAAGTGATTCGGGTCTGGCATGATGATGCGCGGCGCGAGCGTATCGCGAGGAGTTTTCCGGAGTGGCTTGCCGGTATCGCGTCGGCGCGACAATCAAGTTGAGTACCCGTGGAGCGTGTGGTCGTGCCATCTCGTCGATAATCGACGCGTGACGCGATGCGGCGAGATGGCGGCTCAGACTCAACGGAGAAACGAGCGATGGTTTCAAAGAACGTCCGCAGAGCGACGGCAGACGATGTCCCGGTGCTGACACAGATCCGGAACGATGCACATGCCAGAAAAGTCGCGCACGGCGACTACGTGTGGGGCAGGGATGGCGACGGCTTTTCCGAGCGGTGGGTGCGAAACCATGTCGCCGAGAAAGCCGTGTACGTCGTCGAACAGGATGGCGCGCTGGTCGGCACGTTCTCGCTCGACTTCGACGAGGACAGGCACTGGGGGCCGCAAGCGCCGATCGCCGGTTACGTGCATGGGCTTTGCGTGCGGCAAGGTTTCAACGGGCTCGGACTCGGCGGCTTCATGCTCGACTGGTGCGCTCATGAGGTGAGCCGCTTGAACCGGCGTTTGCTTCGACTCGACTGCGGCGCTGAAAACACGAAGCTCTGCGCTTACTACGAGTCGCTGGGCTTTGTCCGCGTCGGATTGAAAACGGACGGTATTGTCTGGTCCCTGTACGAAAAACCTGTCAGTTCGGCCAGCCGGTGATCGCGGCGGTCCGTCTGCAAACGCTGCAAGTGGGCCGCACGATTGACCATCGCGCGTTCGCGAACGTTCGACGTCACTCGACGCCGCGTCACCGTTGCCCTGCTACGCAGGCAACAGCCCCGCTTTACGATAATTGTCGATCAGCGCGTCATAGAGCGAGAGATCGGCGCGACTCCGCGCGATGAGCTGCGCGCCGGCGATGGCCGCGAAGATGGCCCGCGCCCGCTGTTTGCTCTCCCGGGCGCCGACCACGGCCGCCGCGGACAGAGCCTTGCTCAGCCACGCGACATTCACGTCGGCGAAGGCCAGGACTTCTTTCATCACGACTTCCGGCAGATCGTCGGTTTCGGCGGCCATGAAGCTGCAAAGGCACAGGCGGTTGCCGGTCTCGAGCGCCTTGCGGAAGGTATCCGGATAGCGACGCAGGCAATCCAGCGGATCGCGCGAGTTGGCCAGCATGTCGTCCAGCGCCGCCGCTGAATCCTCCCAATAACGCCTCGCTACCGCTGCGCCAAGATCGGCCTTGCTTTCGAAGTGGTGGTAGATGCTCGCGGCCTTGATCCCCACCTCGCTGGCGAGATCCCGATAGTTCAACCCGCCGTAGCCGTGCGTCTGCGCGAGCCTCGTGGCGGCCGCCAAGATTCTTTCTCTCGAGTTCGAGCTCGCGTCGTTCGCCACTGCTTCAGTCTCCGCGCACGGGAAAAGGGTGTTGACACCCCGGATTGTACCTTATATGGTTAACCTAACAAACGTTAGGTAGATTCATGGGCGACGTGTCTTTCACGTCGTCCCACCCCGTGCAACCGACTACGGAGCGCTCCCGCAATGACTTCCAGCAACGTCGATTTCGATGCAGCCCGACTGCCCCCGATGAAGATCCACGATTTCCCGACTGGGCCCTATCCGACCCGCGTGCGTATCGCGCTGGCCGAAAAAGGGCTGCAATCGCGCGTCGAGTTCGTGATGGTCGATCTTTACCAGGGCGAGCACAAAAAGCCCGAGTTCATCGCCGGCAAGAATTATTCGGGTACGTTGCCGGTGCTGGAGCTCGATGATGGCACCTGTATCGCCGAGTGCACGGCCATTACCGAATACCTCGACGCGCTCGATGGCGCGCCCACGCTCACCGGCAGCACGCCCCGCGAGAAGGGCATCATCCACATGATGAGCAAGCGCGCCGAGCTGGAGCTGCTCGATGCCATCAGCGTCTATTTCCATCACGGCACGCCGGGGCTGGGCCCCGACGTCGAGACGTATCAAAACCCGGAGTGGGGGTTCCGCCAACGCGACAAGGCACTGAGGGGCATGCGCTACTTCGATGCCGTTCTGCAAAGCCGGCCGTATGTCGCGGGCGAGGCGTTCTCGATGGCCGACATCACCGTTATCGGCGGTCTGATCTTTGCGATGCTCGTGAAGCTGGCGGTGCCCGAGGAGTGCGAGGCGCTTCGAGCCTGGTACGCGAGAATGCGCCAGCGCGAGAGCGTCAGGAACCAGCCGGTGTTTGCCAACCTGACTTGATCTGGCGCGGCCGCCGGCCGATAACGGGCAGGGGGTTCACGCAGCCCCTGCACGGCGCACATTGAACGGCGCGGGCGTGGCAGGCGATGCTTCGTTGTATGAAGTAATCGCTGTCATACGGCATGAAATCCTATTCCGTTGAGTCGGCCAGAGTGGCGGGCACCGTGGTCTGCACTGAGCCTCGGCCGCCGCCTCGCCCTACACCGATTCCGTCGCGCCGCCCGCCACCGGGCGCAGATGGTGGCGCAACAGCGGCGCGGTGACCGCGGTGGTGAACAGCGCGAAGATCACCAGCATCGTGTAGACGTTCTGCGGCAGGATGCGCAGTTGCAGCCCGATCGACAGGAAGACCAGTTCCATCAGGCCGCGCGCGTTCATCAGCGTGGCGATCACCGTCGCGTCGCCGCTCGTGTGCCCCGTCAGTCGCGCGCCGGCGAACACGCCCAGGTATTTCCCCGCGAAGCCGACCACGATGAAGGCCAGCAGCCAGAGCCATTGCGCATGGGCGGTGACGTCGAAGAACTGCAGGTTCAGGCCCGCGCAGGCGAAGAAGATCGGCATCAGGATGGTATGCAGGAAGCCGCCCAGCAGGCGGTCGAACTGCTCGCGCACGCTCGGTACGTCGCGCAGCAGCATGCCGATCAGCAGCGCGCCGAACGCGCTATGGAAGCCGAGCTGCGAGGTGATCCATCCCGACACCAGCACCGAGGCGACCAGGATCGCCACCGTGTCGCGCGACCAGCCCTGCGCAAGCGAGCGCCCGACCACGCGCAGCAGCACACCCTTGGCCGCGATCACGAGCAGCGCCACGTAGGCGACGAGCAGCACGACGTTCACGCCGAGGGTGCGCCATCCGGCGGCGTTGTGCGACAGGCAGACGAGCAGCGAGAGCGCGCCCCAGCCGAGCAGGTCGCCGACCATCGCCGCCGACAGCGCCGACGCGGCGCCGGCATGCCGCGTGAGATTCAGGTCGGTCACGATGCGCGCCATCACCGGCACGGCCGATACCGACAGCGCCACGCCGCAGAACAACACGAACGGCCAGAACGGCTGCTGCGGCGCCAGGACGTCGTGGGCGAGCCAGCCCACCATCAGCCCCCCGCCGAACGGCAGCAGCATGCCCGGCACGGCGATCAGCACCGGGCCGAGCAGCGCGCGTTGCGCCGGCAGGCGCACGTCGAGACCGATCTCGAACATCAGCAACGCGAGGCCGATCTCGCCGATGCGACTGATCGCCGAGGTGTTGTCGGGCGTGAACAGCTCGTGATAGAGCGACGGCGTGACGACGCCGAGCGCGAGCGGGCCGAGCAGGATGCCGCCGGCGATCTCGCCGATCACCTTGCATTGCCCGAGCCGCTCCGCGATCGCACCGCAGCCGTTACAGACCAGAACGACGAGCGCCACTTGTATCAGCCACATCACGTGTTCCTTGAGCAAGAAGGGAAAAAATCGTTTCGCGACCGTGCGGCCCCGCGGGGCGCGCGGCAGTGGGTTCAGTCGAGCAGCGCTTCCGAATCGACGCTGTCGAAGATGATTTCGCGCACCAGTTCGCTGGCGCCGGCGGCGATCGTGCCGGCGGTCGCGTCGCGATAGAGCCGCGCGACATCGGATTCCGACAGGTAGCCGCGCGCGCCGTGAAATTGCGCGCACAGATGCGCCGCTCGCTTCGCCAGCTCGGTGCTGCGCAGCTTCAGGATCGACGCGTCGCCGCTGCCGAGCCTGCCGCCCACGTATTGCTGCACCAACTGATAAGCGAAATGACGCAGCAGCCGCAATTCGGCGATCAATTCGACCAGTTCGTGACGGATCGTCTGGTTCGCGCTCAGCGGGGCGCCGCGCACCACGCGCTGGCGCACGAAGCGATTCATCAGCCGGATGCTGCATCCCGCGCCGCCGAGCGCGAGCATGCCTGCCACCATGCGCTCGAAGTCGAGGCATCGCATCAGGCAGGTGAACGCCTTGTCGGGCTTGCCGAGCGTGTTCTCGCGCGGCACCGCGACGTCCTCGAAGCGGATGTCGCAGACGTCGGCGCTGCGCCAGCCCAGCAGGTTCAGCGGCGTGCGCGTGACGCCGGGCGCCTCGGCATCAACGACCAGCAGGCTGCAACCGCCCAGTGCGTGGCGCTGCGCGTTGCTGCGGACCAGCGCGACGATTAGCGTGGCCTGCGAGCCGTTCGAGACGAAACGTTTCGTGCCGTTCACGCGCCAGCCGTCGCCGCTCGCCGCGGCGCTGCATTGCAGGTCGCTCAGGTCGCTGCCGGCCTGATCCTCGGTGATGGCGAGCGCCGCCACGGCCGTGCCGTCGCGCATCCTCGCCAGATAGCGCTCGCGCTGTGCGTCGTTGCCGAACCAGGCGAGGTAGGACGCCGCCATGAACGCATGCACGCCGATCGCGGCGCGCACGCCCGCATATCCGAGGCGTCCCAGCTCCTCCAGGAACACCGCGCTGCGCACGAAGCCTTCGCCCGCCAGCGGCAGGTCCAGCCAGCCCTCGGCGGCCAGCGCCGGCCAGATGGCGCGCGGAAGATGGCCGCGCGCCTCGGCGCCCTCGGCTTCGGGCAGCAGGCAGGCCTGCAGGCGCTCGCGCAGCTCGGCCGCGAGGCCGCGATACGACTCGTCCGGATAGGGACTGGACATGGGTAGCCTCGTTACTTCACCGAGACCACGCGATGCGCGGGCAGCACGTCGGTGAAGCGGCCGGTGATCTTGAACACCGCGCTCGGCGTACCGGCCGCCGCCCACAGTTCGTCGAACTGGAGCAGGTCCTCGTCCACCAGCAGCGCAACTTCCTCCCGGTGGCCGAACGGCGGCACGCCGCCAATCGCGAAGCCGGTGGTTTCCTTGACGAAGTCGGCATCGCCCTTGACGATCTGCGCGCCGATCAATTCGGAAATCGCCGCCTCGTTCACGCGGTTCGGCCCGCTGGCGAGCACCACCACCGGCCGGTTGCCGGCCAGCGAGCGAAATACCAGCGACTTGACGATCTGCGCCTTCTGGCAGCCGAGCGTGCGCGCGGCGTCGTCGGCGGTGCGCGTGGAGGCGGGCAGTTCGAGGACTTCCATCTGCAGGCCGCGATCCGCCAGCAGATCCTGGAAATATTGGGCGCGTTTGCTCAGGCTCATGCTTGTCACTCCAGTGTCTGTTTCAGATGTCGATGATCGATCTTGCCGTTGGCCGAGATCGGCAGTTCGTCGCAAAGATGGATTTGTGCCGGCACCATGTACGCGGGCAGGACTTCGGCCAGCGCAGCCCGAATCTGCTCGACCCCGCTGGCTTCGCTCTTGGGCACGACGAACGCCACCAGCCGCTTCTCGATGCCGTTGTCATGCACGGTCACATAGCTGCGCCGCACTTCGGGCCGGTTCTGCAGATGGAACGCGATCTCGCCGAATTCGATCCGGAAGCCGTTGATCTTGACCTGGTCGTCCAGGCGCCCCTTGAACACCAGCACGCCGTCCTCGCGCAGGTAGCCGATATCGCCGGTGTGATAGAGCCGCTCGCGTCGCCCCGCGATCTCGTATTCGACGAAGCGCTCGCGGGTGATCTCCGGCATGCCGAGGTAGCCGGGTGTCAGGCCCGGCCCCGCGACGCAGATCTCGCCGGGCTCGCCGGCGCGGCACAGCGCACCCTGGTCGACGACATAGAGGCGCGTGTTCTGGATCGGCAGGCCGATCGGCAGCATGGTTTCGTCGGGGCCGATCTCGCGCACCGGATACCAGGTCGTGAAGGTCGTGCATTCGGTCGGACCGTAGACGCTGACGATCCGGTCCGCGCCGTAGCGGCGCAGTGCCTCGTTCATGTGGCGCAGCGAGTGGGCCTCGCCGCCGGTCAGCACCGTCTCGACGCTCGCGAGCGTCGCCGGCGCTTCGTCGACGAGCGCGTTGAACAGCGCGGTGGTCAGGAACAGCAGGTTGATCCGGTGGCGCTCGATCAGGTCGCGCAGGCGCGACGCGCGCACGAAGCCGTCTTCGTAGACGACGCACGCGCCGCCATTGAGCAGCGGTCCCCAGATCTCGAAGGTCGCGGCATCGAACGTGACCGGCGCCATCTGCAGCACGCGGCTTTCCGTGTCGAGCCGCGCATAACGCGCGCCGAAGACCAGCCGCGCGACGCTTCGATGCTCGATCGGCACACCCTTGGGCTGGCCGGTGGAGCCCGACGTGAAGTTGATGTAGGCGATCGAGGCCGCCGTCGCACGCCCGTGGGGCGCTTCGCGTCGGCCTTCCTCGCGGAGCGCGTCGACCGACACCGGCAGCGCGCGGCACGCGCCGAGCGCCGCGGGCGCCGGGCCGGCCGCGCCGTACAACGCATGGCGGCAGCCGGTCTGCTCGAGCAGGTGCGCGATGCGCTGGGCGGGCCAGGCCGCGTCGAGCGGCAGGTAGGCCGCGCCGGCCTTGACGATCGCCAGCAAGGCGGCCACCAGATCCACGCCGCGCGGCAGAACCAGCGCGACCACGTCGCCGGGGCGCACGCCCTCGTCGATCAGGCGCCAGGCCAGCGCATTGGCGCAGTCGTCCAGCTCACGATAGGTGCAGGTGCGGCTCGCCGTGATCACGGCTGCCGCGTCCGGCCGGCGCGCCACAACGCGGTCGAACAACTCGCCGATGCTCGCATCGTCAGGGTACGGCACGGACGTCTGGTTGATCCGCTCGTGAAGCGACCATGCGGCTTCATCGCAGCGAAGCGATTTCATCGAACTAGCTCCTCAAACGAGTGGCCATGTGCGCAAGCAGCGGTTCGCGATGGCTATCGAGAAAGAAATGCGCGCCGTCGAACCCGACCAGCTCGCATCCGGATGTAGTGAAGCCGCGCCAGCCGGCCACGCTGGCCTCGCTGTCGATCGGATCGGCGTGGCCGTAGTAGACATGCAGCGGTACGTCGAGCGGCGTGCGGTGCCAGTTGCCCCACAGCTCCGCGAGCCGCATGTCGGCGCGCATGATCGGCAGCATCAGGTTCATCAGCCGTTCATCTTCGAGCACCTCGGTCGGCGTGCCGCCCATGGTGCGCAACGCGGCGCGGAACGCCGGCTCCGGCAGTTCGTGCAGGTAAGGCCGCGCCTGCGGACTGTCGGGGCTGCGGCAACCGCCGATGAACAGCCCCCGGCAGGTGCCCGGCGGCAGCACCGGGCGCATCCGCTGCGCGATCTCGTAGGCGAGACGGCCGCCGAAGCTGTGCCCGAACAGCGCGTGCGGCTCGCCGAGATACGGCGCGAGCGCGCTCGCGCAATCCTCGACGAGCGCGGGCCATTCGCCGTACAGCGGCTCGCGCAGGCGCATGCCGCGGCCGGGCAGGCGCACCGCCACCAGCTCGACATCCGGGGCGAGGTACTCGACCCAGTTGCGGAACAGGTCGGCGCTGCCGCCCGCATAGGCGAAACAGATCAACCGCAGCCGGGGAGCGGCCACGGGGCGCGGAACCAGGCACCACCGTGCCTGGGCCGCGCCGGCTTGCACCTGCGTCACGAGGTGCGCGTTTCGCTGTGTTGCGCGATGTGGCTCGCGATGTCGGACAGGCGGCTCTGCTCGAACAGCGCCTCCGGGGTCAGCGCATCCTCGCCGAAGCGCTCCTCCACGCGCGAAAGCAGCTTGACCGCGGTGATGGAGGTGCCGCCCGCCGCGAAGAAGTCGCTGTCGGCGTTCTCGACCCGCAGGCCCAATGCACCGCAGGCCTCGACCAGCCACGCCTCGATGTCGGTGATATCGTTGCGATTGCTCATGGTGTTTAGTGCTCCTGCCGGGTTAGTTGGCCTGGAAACGGAAGCCGTTGACGTTCTCGGTGACGAAACGGTTGTGACCGAAGGCGTCCTGGCCCGCGACCTGCACGCAGCCGAACTTGTCGAGACTGGCGCTGCCGCCGAATTCTTCCAGCGTGTTGGAATACGGATAGACGCGCACCGAGTTGGGCAGATAGCGCGCGGCGAAGCCCAGCCGCATCTTGTCGGTCAGCCCGCTGTGCGGATGCGACGCGTGCATGAGCGTCGACCAGAAGATGATGAACTGGCCCTGGCGCATGACCATCGACTTGGCCTGGCTCTCGTCCGGGCTCCAGTTCGGGTCCTTCTGCAGCTGCCGGTAGTCGTAGCCGAAGAAGCCGCGGCGCACGCCCTGTTTTTCCCGGTTGTTGATGGCGTCCTCGCGATATTCCATGACCTTCGATTCGTCGTAGTTCATGGTGCGATGCGTGCCGGGAATGAACTGCAGGCAGCCGTTCTCGATGGTGGCGTCGGTAAACGCCGACCAGACCGTGATGGTTCCGCCGAACTGCGCATCCTCCGGCCACACGATCTGCGGGTGCTTGGAGCCGGCCACGTTGGAGAAGTTGTCGGCCTGATGCCAGTCCGTGCCCTCGTCGCCCGGATACTTCGGGAAGAACTCCGAGCGCCAGCACAGTACGTCCGGGCCGAGGATGCTCGCGACCCGGTCGGTGATTTCCGGGCGCGTGATGTGCGAGGCCAGGAAGTCGACATCGAGATGGCGATCGTAATTGGCCAGATTGGTGACGCCTGAAATCGATTTTTCCTGGCTGTAGATGGCCTTTTTGGTGTTCAGCAGCTTGGGGCGCAGCGCCTGAAGGTTGGCTTCCATCTGGTCGCTGGGATAAAGATCGAACGGCCCGATATAGCCGTTGCGATGAAAATCTGCCAATTCTTGCTGGCTCAAAGCAAACCTGGTACTACGTACCTCGATAGTATTGTTCATGGTTATTTTTACGGCCCTCGAAAGATAGAACTGCATTGCTCGACTGCGACATCAAAAAGCGAATATCTTTTATTGTTGTTACGTTTTTGTTTTTAATCCGGGAGTTTGATTCGCGCTGCGGCATGCATGTCGCAAGCCGCAGGCGATACAGCTGCTCAGCCCTGCAGGGCCGGCTTGGCGTGGCTCATGCCGAACTTGATCGGCGCGCCGCGCGGTTTCTTCTGCTCGATTTCCATTTGATCGATAATATCGCGAAATTCGATTTGATGGTCGGCCATTTCGCCCATCAAGAGCGCGATTACCGCGAGGTGGGACGGCACCACACCTTTTTGTGAATAATTGGTGATTGAATTTTCATTCATCTTCACCAGGCTCGCGAATTCCCGTACGGTCAGCCGCGCGCGTTTGAGCTGATCGCGGAATTCGAAATACGTCATTACGGACACAACGGCTCTCCTTCAAAAAGCTCCGGGGTTTTGCCTGAACAAATCCGCCCTGCACGATTTCTCGATTCCGCGATCCCGGGCAACGGCCCGCTTACATCTTCACCTGGTCGAGGAACGTCTTCTTGCCCGCCTTGTAGACGTACAGCGAGATCACGCCATGCGCGAGATCGCCATGCGAATCGAACTGGGTTTCACCGACCACGCCGTGATAGTCGGTCGGCGGCATCTGCGCGAGGATCTTGGCGGGGTCGGTGGATTTCGCCCGCTTCATCGCATCGACGATGATGTACACGGCGTCATAGGCGAACGGCGCGTCGTATTCGACTACCTGTCCGAAGCGCTTCTTGTATTTCGCCTGGAACGCCTCGCCGCCCGGCATCGTCTGGATCGCCGCGCCGGCCTGCGAGCACACCACGTTCTCGGTCGCATCGCCGGCGAGATTGGCCAACGATTCCGTGCAGACGCCATCGCCCGTGAAGACGCGTGCGCGCAGGCCGAGCTGCTTGGCTTGCTTGGCGAACGGGCCGCCGGTCGAATCCGAGCCGCCGTACATGATCGCGTCAGGCGTCTCGCCCTTGATCTTGGTGAGTACCGAGCGGAAGTCGATGGCCTTGTCGCTGGTGGCATCGTGCGACAGCACGGTGATGCCCAGCTCCTTCGCGCGCTTCTCGAATTCGTTTGCCAGGCCCTGGCCGTAGGCGGTCGAATCGTCGACGATCGCCACACGATGGATGTTGCCCAGCTTCTTCGCATAGTTCGCCAGCGCCGGGCCTTGCTGCGCGTCGGTGGCCACGACCCGGAAGGTGGTCTTGAAGCCCTGCTGCGTGTAGACCGGATTGGTCGAGGACGGGGAGATCTGCGTGATGCCGGCTTCGCTGTAGATCTTCGAGGCCGGGATCGACGTACCCGAGTTCAGGTGACCGACCACGGCCACCACCTTGTCGTCGACGAGCTTCTGGGCCACTTGCGTGGCCGTGCGCGGATCGGCTGCGTCATCCTGTGCGTCGAGCTGCAACGTGACGGAATGCCCGCCGATCGTCAGGCCTTTCGCGTTGATTTCCTCCACCGCGAGGCGCGCGCCGTTTTCGTTGTCTTTACCAAGATGCGCGATCCCGCCGGTCAACGGCTCGACGCTGCCGATCTTCACGACTATCGGGTCTGCACTCGCTGCCGTCGCGGCGGCAAGCGCCAACACCGAAAGCGTGGCGTTCAGCGAAAGCTTGAATGCGCTGGATAAATTTGCTCGTTTCAAGTGCGGCTCTCCTGCGAGTGTGGTTGAGAACTTCCCGTCATGGTGCAGGACGACGGCGTGCAACACCGCAAATCGTCTTATGTATCCATATTATGTATTTTGGATACATTGGTAGCATATCGGTGCCAAGATACAATTGGCAAGTCAAAAAAATCAAGCCGGAGGTATGCATTGCGACCCCCAAACACGCTGGTCGCGGAAGCGATTCGCGAGGACATCCTGCGGGGAGAATTGCCGCCTGGAACGCCGCTGATCCAGGAGAACCTCTCGGTCAGATATGGTGTGAGCCGGATCCCGATCCGGGAGGCGCTGGTGCGCCTGGAAGCCGACGGGCTCGCCCGGCAGGAAGGCAAGCGCGGCCTGACGGTGGCGCCGCTGCATGCCACCGAGGCCGAGGACTTGTGGATGATGCGTTCGCGCCTGGAGCCGCTCGCGCTCGAAATGGCGTTTCCGTTCCTGACCAAGAGCGTGCTGGGCGAAGCGGAGGACCTGATCGACAAGGTCGAACACCTCGGCAACGATCCCGCGAAACAGAGCCAGGCGAACTGGCTGTTCCACCGCACGCTTTACGAGAAGGGCAACCGCCGGCGCCTGCTGGTCACGCTCGACGGGCTGCATTTGCAGGCGGAAAGGTACTTGCGGTTCCAGTACGACGTGATGAGCCACAGCCGCGACAGCCGCACCGAGCACATGGCCATCCTCGACGCGCTGCGTGCCCGCGACCTGGAGACGGCCTGCCAGGGCCTCGTGCGGCACATCGAGGACGCCGGGCGCAAGCTGGTCACGGCGTTGCGCAACGTGCCCATCGCGGAGGCGTAGGCTTTCGCCGCATGGGCCTCGCCGACTGAACCGATGCCGGCGATGCCGGTTGGCGGCAGCCGGCGAGATCACTGACAATATGCCGCTGTAAAAAATGAGAGAGGGTGCGGTATGCGCTGGATCGGTAAGACGCTCGCGGTGATCTCGGGCATGGCGGTCGTCGGTATCGCGTGTGTTCAAGCCGCCCCCAGCGAAACCGCATTCCCGCGCTTCACCCAGGCCCAAGGCAAGCTCGATGCCGACGGGCTCCCGCTGTCCGGCGTGAAGCTCTGCGTGCTTCCCGACCATGCGCCGTGCTTCGAGATGCCGCCGACGCTTGTCCCCGGTTCCGCCAAGGAGCTGTATCAGTTCGGTCTGAATCCGCGGTCCGAACGATTGCCGATTGCATCCGGCGGCTCGTGGGTGTTTTTAGCCGGAACGTTTTCAGGCGGCGGCAGCGGCATGCTGGAGCGCGTGGCCGTCCTGCGTGTCGGCGCGAACGGCAAGATCGAGAACCTGATGCCGATCGTCACCGAAACGGAGATGGCCGATCGCGCGATGTGGAACTTGCCGGCGGTGTCGCCGTATCCGCTGTTCGTCCGGGCCGACTATGTGTGGGGCAAGGGCGAGGATCATTTCGGCAAGCACTTCTTCGACGTCGACGCATGGGCGTTCGATCCCGCCGCCAATCAATACGCGAAGCGCTTTTCCTACCGGACGAGCCAGCGCTACGACAGGGGCGAGGGCGCGGACCACGTGCTGAGCGCCGAGCGTGCGGAAATCCTGCGCCGCCTCGCCGCCGCCCGGTAGCGCGTTATCGCTGCGCGTCCCCGTAAGTCTCCTTGCACACCGCGCGTAGCGCGTCGACGAGCAAATCCCGCGCGGGCGACCGCGAATCGGCGGAGCGCGTGAACAGCGCAATGGGCGGCAGCGTCCACACCAGCGAATACGGCACGATCGCCACGCCGGCGATCCGCACCAGTTCCTCCGCGATATCGGCCGGCACGATCGAGACGGCTTCGTCGCTCGACGCGATCATTTCGCCGATCAGCTTCGACGAGTAGCTTTCGACGATCGGCACGGGCGGCGCGATGCCGGCCGACAGGAACAGGTCGGTCACCTGTTCGCGCATCGGCGTATGCGGCGCGCCGAGAATCCAGTCGAGCGCGTGCAGCTTGTGCCAGTCGAGCGGCGTGCGGGCGAGCTTCGCCGCCAGCCGCCGGCTCGCGATCATGCGCGGCTGCTGCTGATACAGCACTTCGAACGAAACCTGCCCGAGATCGATCGCCGACGACGCGCGCCCGATCACAATATCGACACTGTGATCCTTGAGTTGCAGCAGCAGCTGATCGCTGGTGCCTTCGTGAATCGTCACGGTCAGGCGCCGCTCCATGCGCGCCTGCAGCCGCTTCAGCGCGGCCGACAGCATCTGGCCGGAGATGAACGGAATCACGCCGATGTGCAGATGGGCCGCATGCCCGGCGGCAACGGCCTCCATCTCGCGGGCGAGGTGGTCGAGATCCTTGATCATCGCCTTCGCGCGCTCGAGCACGACCGCGCCGAGCGCCGTGGGCCGCATGCCGCGCGACGAGCGCTCGAACAGCGGCGTGCCGAACATGCTCTCCAGTTCGGACAGCGCGTTCGTCACGGCCGGCTGGCTGCTCGCCATGTGCTCGGCGACCCGCGTCAGCGAGCCGTGCTGCTGGATCTGCAGCAACAGCACCAGATGCCGGATCTTCAGACGCGCGCCGAGCCGCCTGACCACGTCGTTTGCATCAAAATTCATTGACTGGTCATGCATTCATCATGAAAAAGTGATGGGCCGATATTAAAACAGAATCATCACGTTATGGCAGATCCCTAGAATCCTCTTCATGGATCGCGCCGGGACTGGCCTGGCGCCCACGCCGAGACCCAGAACATGAAACAGACAGAGACACAGCAGCAGGCCGCGTTCGACTATCACGAGTTTCCGACGCCCGGGAAAATCTCGGTCGTGGCGAGCAAGCCGCTGGTGACCCAGCGCGACCTGGCGCTGGCCTATACGCCCGGCGTGGCGAGCGTGTGCGAGTCGATCGCCGCCGATCCGCTGCAGGCGCACCGCTTCACGAGCCGCGGCAACCTGGTCGGCGTGATCACGAACGGCACCGCCGTGCTCGGTCTCGGCAATATCGGCCCGCTCGCATCGAAGCCGGTCATGGAAGGCAAGGCCGTCCTGTTCAAGAAGTTCGCCGGGATCGACGTGTTCGACATCGAGATCAACGAGACCGACCCGGACAAGCTGGTCGACATCATCGCCGGCCTCGAACCCACGTTCGGCGGCATCAACCTCGAGGACATCAAGGCGCCGGAATGCTTCACCGTCGAGCAGAAGCTGCGCGAACGCATGAAGATTCCCGTCTTCCACGACGATCAGCACGGCACGGCCATTACCGTGTCGGCCGCGTTCATCAACGGGCTGAAGGTCGTCGGGAAGTCCATCAAGGAAGTGAAGGTCGTGACGTCGGGCGCCGGCGCGGCCGCGCTGGCGTGCCTGGACTTGCTGGTCGACCTCGGGCTGCCGGTGGAAAACGTCTGGGTGACCGACATCGAAGGCGTCGTCTATCGCGGCCGTACCACGCTGATGGACCCGGCCAAGTCGCGTTTCGCGCAGGAAACCGACGCGCGCAAGCTTGCCGAAGTGATCGGTGGCGCGGATGTGTTCCTCGGCCTGTCGGTCGGCGGCATCCTTACGGCGGAGATGCTGAAGGCAATGGCGGCGCGCCCGCTGATTCTCGCGCTGGCCAACCCGACGCCGGAAATCTTCCCGGAACTGGCGCATGAGACGCGCGACGACGTCGTGATCGCGACGGGCCGCTCGGACTACCCGAACCAGGTCAACAACGTGCTGTGTTTCCCGTACATTTTCCGCGGCGCGCTCGATGTGGGCGCGACGACGATCACGCGCGAGATGGAAATTGCCGCGGTGCACGCGATCGCGGGGCTGGCCGAGGAAGAGCAGAACGAAGTCGTTGCGGCGGCCTATGGTGCGTACGACGTGTCGTTCGGCGCGCAATACCTGATTCCGAAGCCGTTCGACCCGCGCCTGATCGTGCGGATCGCGCCGGCCGTGGCGAAGGCGGCGATGGAAGGCGGCGTGGCGACGCGTCCGCTCGCGAATCTCGATGCGTACGTCGAGCAGTTGCAGCAATTCGTCTATCACTCGGGCGCGTTCATGAAGCCGCTGTTCGCGACCGCGCGTCAGCTCGTGCGCGACGGCGGCAAGGCGCGGATCGTGTTCACCGAAGGCGAGGACGAACGCGTGCTGCGGGCGGTGCAGGTGATCGTCGACGAGAAGCTTGCGCGGCCGATTCTGGTCGGTCGCCCGGAGGTGCTGCTGGCGCGCATCGAGCGGTTCGGCCTGCGCCTGCGACTCGGTCAGGATGTCGAAGTGACCAATCCGGAATATGACGAGCGCTTCCCGCAGTACTGGACGAAGTATTGGGAACTGCGCTGCCGCGACGGCATTTCGAAGGAAATGGCGCGCGTGGAAATGCGTCGGCGCCTGACGTTGATCGGCGCGATGATGGTGCAGCTCGGCGACGCGGACGGGATGATCTGCGGGACGGTGGGCGAGTATCACAATCACCTGCGGTTCGTGGACGAAGTGATCGGCAAGAAGCCGGGGGCTTCGACTTACGCGGCGATGAACATCCTGTTGCTCGATCAGCGGACGGTCGCGCTGGTGGATACGCACGTGAACGACAACCCCGATGCGGAGCAGATCGCGGAATTCACGATCGCGGCGGCGCGGCAGATGGAATGGCTGAACCTGACGCCGAAGGTGGCGCTGCTGTCGCGGTCGAATTTCGGGTCGGGGAGTGCGGCTTCGGGCGTGAAGATGCGCCGGGCGCTGGAGATCGTGCGCGAGCAGGCGCCGGATATCGAGGCGGATGGCGAGATGCATGGCGACTGTGCGCTCGATGAAGGGCTGCGGGCGAAGCTGCTGCCGATGTCGCCGTTGAAGGGCGCGGCGAATTTGCTGGTTTGTCCGAATGTGGATGCGGGGAATATCGCTTACAACCTGCTCAAGACCGAGGCGGGGAGTAATGTGGCGGTGGGGCCGTTCTTGCTCGGCGTTAATGCTCCCGTGAACATCCTGACTTCGAGCGCGACCGTGCGGCGGATCGTGAATATGGCTGCTTTGACGGTGATCGAGGCGAATCGGGGTGTGACGGGCTGATTGACGTTTGCGAATCGGGCTGACGGTCGATCGTCAGCCCGATTCGGCCATTAGTGCATTGCCAAGGGGACATGTTTGACTGTGCGGTTGGATTGCTGCGCCGGTGCTTGATACATATCTCTGGATGTGGACATGCGTTGCTGTTCCATTCATCGATTGATGGATCGGAGCGAGCGGAATGCACAATGCGATGTTCTGAACTTGGCTCTCGCAGTGGCGGCTATTCGATTTGAGTTAGCGATTTTCGACCGGTAGCCTAGTGCGCAAATCCAGCAGATGAATACTTAGTGAAACGGCATTGGCCATCATCTCCTGAACACGTTCTATTTCAGCTTGGAGTAGTAACATCAGTTCGTCTAGATCGATACGCTGTCCATTGTCGGGATTTTCCCATTTCCTATTTTTCGACAGAGTAATCAATAGGCAACCTGTTCGACTGTTTTCCGGGGCCATGTACTTTTTCACGAGTTGATTGTAGATGGTGTCGCGCAAATCTTTAGCGGACCTTCCGTCTCCAAGTTTTAACTCTATTATTGCTTCATGATCTGATGTGGTTGAGCGTAAACGAATATCTGTCTCCTTCTCATCCGCTGTAACAGCCTCCTGATCGATTTTGTATATCCCGTTAGCAGCATAACTCAGCTCTCGCGCGATTTCCCGGCGCATCACTTTTTCATCTGAGATGCCCGCCCATGCCTCTCTTGGCGAAGTGTCACGCAGCAGAAGGTCGTCGAGATCCGACAAGCGATCTTTCAAAACGGCGAACATCGCTTCGTTCGTCGACGCAGGGGCTTCGCCTGTCTTATCAAGCGAAATTGCCTGCATATCATTAAACGCAATGGAGTCTATCTCTTGTGCCCAATGCTCCTCTGCGACGGAGATAATCCGATCCCTGAAATGCGCGCACAGGGGATCGTTGGACATTTCGAGTTTCGCTGCCCATCCGTCTTCTCCTTTGGCGTCCAATAGTGCTCCGACGACCTCGTTTCGCGCACGCTCGGCATGATCTCGAACGTCGGGCGAGTAGCTACCCTCGTGTGTAGCATCGTCATTTGGCCGAACATGGTGATACGAGAGACGAAGTAGCCGCAAGAGCAAGCTTGGAGTGAAAACCTCGTCTCGCAAGCTAATCGAATCAATGCGGTCTCCGAATAGTACGCTAAACCACGTAACAGCCTCTGAATGCGGTCCCGGCTCGATTGTGCGCAAGCGATTTTCCAGTTCCGCTACCCCAATTTCTGGATCTATCCGTATGACTGTCGCCAACCAGACGAAATTGAATTGAATTGGCAAATCATTCTGCAATCTCTGCCGTGCGATGGAAAAAAGCTGCATGCGCATCTTCTCGTCGCCTCGTTCCAGGATTACACCGATTACCTGGCGTAGTCTTTGGACGGCCGCTGTGCTTTCATGATTGTCAGTCAAACAATCGCCTCGCTCTTCCAACCAAGACATCAGTCGTGGAAGGTAAAGACGGGAAGACTGTGCGTAGCTGATGCTTTGTAGTAGCAGGGATTGAGCCCCCTTTGCTTTGGGGCTCAACTCCCAGGTGAGCTCTTGGCCGATTATGGTGTCTACTGCATGCGAATGGGCGTCGATAAGGCTATCTAGCCATGCGGGTAAGCCATTAATTTCGACGAGCGCAAATCGCGCAGCGAGCCTAGCTTCCTCTTCGGTAAGTTGTCGGGCCCAACCCGGATCCTCCGCTTCGGCATAAATTGCGGCGAGCCCGAGCTGCCACCGAACAAGATACGTGTTGCGTTGGTCTGCTGGTCGCTCGCTTGCACATGTCGGAGACTCTGCGCGCCAGATATTCATCAAGATACGGCGTAAGCGATCTGCTGTTTCCTTGCCGAAATGTTCTTCGATAAGACGTCGATTCCACCCGGACTCTTGACCGGCTGCTCCATCTTGGCTCATCGCTCGCCAAAGATTCCAGGCTGTGTTCCAACTACGTTCATCCGAGAAAGCGCTCTCCGGATTCTGAGAAACCTCGCGCCAGAAAAGGATCCAACTCGCACGGTTTTTTGCTGCCGTTCGGTCACGTTGCCTTTTCCGCTCAATACTCCGCGCCTCCATGCGCTCCAGTTCCTTGTTATTCTTTGGCAGTTTTCTGCGCTCGGCAATTACGTCGAGAAGTTCTGTTTGGTCTGCAACCAGTTGCTCCAGTTCTGAAAGATGGTGCTGCCATTGTCCTTCGTCTGGCGAAAGGCGCAGCGCAGCCTGCAAAACCAAAGCACGGTCAGCCGTCGAACGTTCGGTGTTGGCAAGAGTCATTTTTATCCACGGCAAGTCTCTGGCGACTGTCAATCTAACGCTGCTATCGTGATATATGATTTCTACCAGACGGTTCCACGGATCCGTGATAACGCGAAGCGACTGAATAAGTTTGTCTGTAGCCCAAAACAGCTTCTCATTGTCTTGAGCCTCAAAAAGATTAATATGATTCAGAAGGGCTTTATGGGATTCATCGCTGCTATGCGCTTGATCGTGGAGGCGCGTGGAAAGAACGCACGCATCTAGCCACTGCTCGTCTTTGTTTGTACCTATTCCACGCACACAAACCGATGCAAGTACGTCGCTGAGATTTTCTCGGTTGCTAATCAGGTGCGACCACTCCTTGTGCCAACTGAGTCCGTCAGACACAAGTTCAACCAATCCGTCACGGAGTGACACAAGTTGTGACTGATCGAGTTGGGCGTTCTCAACCAGTCGTGACAACTGCGGGCTCAAGTCGTTGATGTCGCGCTTACCCTGCTTCAACCTCGCCAATGTCTTGCACAGCTGTTCAATGGAGATATCGCGTGGGAACAGTCGAACGATGGCCGCGCGTGCGATCTTATCCGGCCAAGTTTCAACGTCGTTAGCGACGGCGTGAGCGATCTCCGGCAGCCGTGGTTCCTCGAGTGCCACCATCGCGTCGAGCGCGATTGTCCGCTCTGTCGAGTCAGCGTTCGGATCACACGCACATTGGTAAGCCACGTTGGCACATTGGACGAGCTGCCCCGCTTCAATAAGATAGAGCAGTGTCAGTCTCACATCAGGATTCTCGACCCCTTGGCTCCATATTTGGGTAACCTCACTCGCAAGTTCTGGTGATGCAAAGCGATGAATCTGAATATGGGGAACCTGCCGTCCCCGCCAGCCGCCTTTGCCATAACGCTCGACATACGCCCGGAGTGCTTGAATACGCTGCATTGGGGTGAGCGTTTCGGGATCTCCTTCGTTGAGTAAGACAGCGGGATCGTTATCGCGCAATATCTCGAATATTGCGTCGTCCCCGAGCGCAAGCCAGCCGGCGACGGGCCGCTTCGATGGACGGACAATTACCTTGCCCCTGGTCTCCGCAAACAGTAGCCGTTTCAAGGCACGGAGAGGCATTCCCGCCTCGCGAAGCTCGCGAAGGCGTTGCGCTGCTAGATATTCGGCGACGGAGCGATGATGAAAACGCACACGACCATAAGATGCAAAACCAAACAATGGTCTCTCGAGAAGGGCCTTTCGCTCGCTGGGACTCCAGTCAGGAAGAATGATCGAAGGGTTGAGCGCTGCTTCATTGTGGATATCATCAGAGGCAGCGTTGTGTCTCACTGTCAGACGTCGGGTCATAAGCATCGCCAAGGCGAGCCGGCTAGCGCCCACCATCGCTTTTTCCACAGACAGTTCCGCAGGTTCAGGCCGGTCATCTCTGGGTTGCAATTTGATCCGCACATTTGCAGCAACTTGATCGTAATGAGTTCGAATGCGCTTATGCTCACGCCAGTCACAACATAGTTCGATCAGATCTTGTGGGCGTCGTGCAAATTCTTGTGCGTTTCGCCGACGCAAGTCTTCCAATAAGATGTCAGGGTTTGTGACTCCCTGGTCGCACGCAAATTTCACAATTTGCGCATCAGAAAGTGGCATAAGTGCAACTGTCCGCCATTCTGGAGCCTTCTCGGTTTTATTGTTTTTCTGTTCGACCCGCATTGCAATCATCGCAAACTCATCTTCACTCGGTTTCGCAGTGGATGTCGGAGGAATTGGTAGCAAGCTGCGAACGAGATCGCTGTCAAATGCGACAGGGCGTGTCGTGATGACTATTCGAGCGCGCCCCAGGTTGCCAGCGATGCCTTTCTTAAAGCGTTTTAACGCACGTTCAAATGACCCTAGACTCAGTTGTAGTTCGTCTATCGAGTCCAAGAAAAAAGTCGCGACATCCGATTGAGACGAAAGCCAAGTGTTGAGCCGATTCTCTTCTTCATCATCCAGTAGGGTGCGCAGTTCGCTGGTTGCAAGGCTCGCCAGCTCAACAAAAAAGGTAGGCTCCCCAGCCGCCGATAGACGTTGAGCTTGGGCACGACACTCATAGGTCTTGCCGGCCCCGGCCTCCGATATTAGCAACACACGCCACGACTGCAAAAGATCGTTCCACGATAATCCTCGTGACCAACCCAAACTCATCAAGAACGGTTGCTTGTCGGCGTCGGTGATTTTCCCCTCGGGGATATTCTGAAAAATTCGTTCGATCATATGCCACTTAGGTTAGTCGATTGGCGATGCGTATGAGGCCCTGCCGCTTCATGGAATTCGTAGTATTTGTGCCGTTGCCAACATACCCGTCGCATATTTCTGTTCAGCAAAGTGTACTCGCTCGGGCATGCTGATCGCTAATCTCTGTTCGCTGATCTCAAAGGTCGATATTGGACGAGCGCGATGACGCTGGCTGTGGTCGATGGCTATCTCAACGCGATACGGGAGTGTCTTCGCCCCCTCCCGCATCGAAGGCGTCCGCGTGGCGAATTCGCAGGTTTTGCGAGCAAACGGCGTTTGTACGAAGAGGCGCTGTACGGCATTGCACCTGGTACGCCGCCCGACATGTTTTTCACGAATCGGGCAGGGTTGCGCGGCCTCTATCTCGGAGGACACACGACCTTCCCGGCGTGTGGCGCACCCACGGCCATGCTTTCTCAGAAATCCAGGCAGAGAAGCGGCGACGCGGGGCACGCGCGGGAATCCGTGAGCGGCGGGTTGGGTGACCGTGGGCAGCGTCCGAAACCGCGTTGAACTCATGTCTCCTGCTCCTCCCCCCATTTAATGACCAAACCGCAAGACCTAGTGCATAGATATCGTTTGCCGAGCCCTTAATGACTATCGACAATCGTGGCTCGAATTCACCGCCGCGGCGCCAGAAGCGCCTTGGCGGCCGGCACTCGGCGGCTATCCCGGCCGTCCGCGCCCCCCAGCACACGACGACATGTACGCGTTCACGCCCTCATTCCAAAACCCTGCCGGCTCGCCGATCCGCGAGTTGTTCAAGTACCTGTCCGAACCGGGCATGATTTCCTTCGCGGGCGGCTATCCGGCGAGCGACCTGTTCGACGTCGACGGCCTGAACGCGGCCGCCGAACGCGCGTACGCACAGCCCGTCCGCTGCCTGCAATACGGCCCGACCGACGGCCTCGCCGAACTGAAGCAGCAACTGATCGCGCTGATGGCGCGTCGCGGCGTCGCCTGCGCGCCCGCCGAACTGCTCGTCACGACCGGTTCGCAGCAGGGCCTCGACCTGCTGCTGCGCGTGATGGTGTCGCCCGGCGACGTCGTGCTGACCGAACAGCCGGCATACCCGGCCACGCTGCAGGCGATGCGGTTGCAACAGGCGCGCATCGTGACGATTCCCGTCGACGGCGAAGGCCTCGACGTCGATCGCCTCGCAGCGCAACTCGCGTCCGGCGCGATCGCGCAGCCGAAGCTGCTCTACACGGTTCCGACCTTCGCGAACCCCACGGGCGCGACGCTCACGCGCGAACGCCGGCTGAAGCTGCTGCGTCTCGCGGTGCAATACCGTTTCCTGATCGTCGAGGACGATCCGTACGGCGACCTGCGTTTCGCGGGCGAAGCCGTGCCGTCGATGCTCGCGCTGGCCGGTGAAGTGGACGGCGCGCGCGACTGGCTCGTGCATTTCGCGAGCCTGTCGAAGATCGTCGCGCCGGGGCTGCGCGTGGGCTGGACGATCGCGCCGGCCGAGATCACGCGGCGCTGCGTGATCGCGAAGCAGACGGTCGATCTGTGCAGCACGCCGTGGACGCAGGCCACCGCCGCCGAATATCTGGCCGACGGCGCGCTCGAACGTCATCTGCCGCGCATCACGGCCGCGTACCGGCGTAAGTGCGACGCGATGTGCGACGCGCTGCGCGACGGCTTCGGCGATGCGATCGAATTCCATCGTCCCGAAGGCGGGATGTTCGTGTGGGCGCGGCTCGGCGCGGTATCGTCGGATGTGCTGCTGCAACAGGCGATCGCGAACAAGATCGTGTTCGTCCCCGGCAAGGCGTTCTTCGCGGACAACGTCGACGCGGCGTCGCTGCGCCTGTCGTTCGCCGCGCCGGACATCGATGCGATCCGGGAAGGCGTCGCGCGCCTCGTGCGCGCATATGGTGCGGCGCTGGCCGCGTGAGGAGACATCGACATGACCATCACCGTCAACGAAACGGCATCGCCGGGCGCAGCCTCGGGCGCCGGCGACACGCGGCCGGCGAAGCATCGCTCGTCGCAGATCAGCGCCGGGCCGCAGTATGTGGCCGACGTGCTCGGCCGCTTCGGCGCGGAGCCGGCACCCGATGCTGGCGATGCGGCGCCGGTCGTGCTCGGCTACAACTGACCGGCACAACGGCGGCGACGCATCCCATGCGAGCCGTCGCCGAAACAAACGGGTAAGCTGGCGCGATCGAAATACCGACGATCGCCGCCGCCCCATGTCCGACTCGACCACCGACTCGATCTCCGAATCGCTTGCGCAAACCTACGACCGCCTGTGGTCCTGCCTCGAATCCGGCGTCAACGTGCAGCGCTCGCCGTTCACGATGCTGCAGGCGGCGACGCTCGGCCTCGATGGTGCGCCGAAGGTTCGGACGATCGTGTTGCGCCAGGTGAATCGCGTCGGGCGCGTGCTGTCGTTTCATACCGATGCACGTTCGGCGAAGGTCGCGGAGTTGCGTCGCGATCCGCGTCTCTCGATCGTCGCCAACGATCTCGACGCGCTCGTGCAGATTCGTGCGGAAGGCGTTGCGTCGATCTGCGACGACGAAGCGCAACGGCGCGCGATCTGGGAAGCGAGCCGTCCGCATACGCTGCTGCTGTATCGCGCGCCGCTGCCGCCCGGCACGCCGGTCGTGTCGCCGGAAGCCGCGCATCTCGACAGCACCGCACCCACCGCCGACGGCTACGAAAACTTCTGCCTGATCCACATGACGGTCACGCGCATCGACTGGCTCGAACTCGCGCGCGCCGGCCATCGTCGCGCGGTATTCGATCTGAACGAACGCGGCTACGAAGCCCGCTGGATCGCCCCCTGACGCGGGTCCAGCGCACCCGATCCGCTCAAGGCCGCCCGTCCGACGCGGCCTGGATCATCCACTCGCGCATCACCGCGATCGCATCGTCGTCGCGGCGCTCGGCCGGATACACGAGATAGAACCCCATTGACAGCGGAAACGCGAAGTCGAACGGCTTGCACAGCCGTCCGGCGGCGATGTCGCGCTCGACGAGCGGCTCGGTCGCGAGCGCGATGCCCTGGCCGGCAACGGCCGCATCGATCGCGAGCGACGTCTGGTTGAAGCGCAGCCCCTTGTGCGGATCGACGTCGACCGGTGCTGGCATTGCCGCGAGGAATTCGGGCCACAGGTCATGCGCATCGTGCAGCAGCACCTGCCCGGCGAGCGCGCGTGGCGCAGCCGGCGGGCTCAGCACCGACGGGCTGCACACCGCGCACACGTCGAGCGGGAACAGCGCATGGGTGGCGAGATGCTTGCCGAACGGCGGCTTGCCGTAGCGGATCGCGAGATCGACGCCATCGTGGCGGAACGTCGCGATCTGCGGATCGGCGATCACGCGCACGTCGTAGTCGGGGTGTGCTTCGGTGAACTGCGCGAGCCGCGGGATCAGCCACTTCGACGCGAACGACGGCGTCGTGCTGATCGTCAGCGCCGCGCGCCGCTTGACGAGCTTGTCGGTGGCGTCGGCGATCGCATGCAGCGCGCGCTGCACGTCGGAGAAATACGCGGCGCCGTCATGCGTGAGCGCGAGGCCGCGCGGCAGGCGTTCGAACAGCTTCAGGCCGAGCACGTCCTCGAGGTGGCGCACCTGCTGCGCGACGGCGCCCTGCGTGACGCCGATCTCGTCGGCGGCGGCGCGGAAATTGAGGTGCCGCGCGGACACTTCGAACGCGCGAAGCGCATTCAGCGGCGGCAGGCGGGAAGGGCGTGGCGGCATCGTCAGGCTGTAGAAAAACTATCGGCTGGCGGCAGAAATACTGGTTCGACAGCGGGAATCGATGCGCCTACATTACCACCATGGCGCGCCGAATGGCGGCTGCGCGGCGGCAGAATCGGAACGAGGAGCGGATCGTGACTGTAGAAAAAGTGGCGTTGATCACGGCGGCGGGCAAGGGCATGGGCGCGGCGATCGCGCGCGAACTGGCGGCGACGGGCTATCGCGTCGCGCTGATGTCGCTGTCGGGCAGCGCGGTGGCGCTTGGCGAGGAACTGGGCGGTTTCGGCATCAAGGGCTCGGTGACGGAAGAAGCCGACATCGACAAGCTCGTGCAGGAAACGATCGCGCGCTATGGGCGCATCGATGCGGTCGTGAACAACACCGGCCATCCGCCGAAGGGCGAGTTGCTGGCGATCACCGACGACAACTGGCACGCGGGGCTCGACCTGATCCTGCTGAACGTGGTGCGCGTGATGCGCCGCGTGACGTCGATCTTCCAGAAGCAGGGCGGCGGCGCGGTGGTGAACATCTCGAGCTTCGCGGCGGACGCGCCGGAGCAGCCGATGCCCGTGTCGTCGGCGCTGCGCGCGGCGTTGAGCGCATGGACGCGCCTCTACGCGGAACGCTATGCGGCCGAGAACATCCGGATGAACGCGGTGCTGCCGGGCTTCATCGACAGCTGGCCGGAAACGCCGGAGATCGTCGCGCGCATTCCGGCCGGGCGCTTCGGCAAGACCGGCGAGATCGCGAAGACGGTTGCGTTCCTGCTGTCGGACGGCGCGGGCTATATCACCGGGCAGAACATTCGCGTCGACGGCGCGATCGTCAAGGCGCTCTGAGCGCCGCACCGGCGAGCGGCCGCGCAAGCGTGTTCGCTCACCTCGCAGCAGCTACAAACGCGTACAAATCAGACAAATCCGGGATACATCAGACCTTTCGAATAGGCGACGCCGCGTGACGAGGGCGCGCCTGATTGAAAGCCTGGGCGGGATCCCGCGCGCGGCATGTTCACTTTCCACTTCACGAAAGGAGATGCCGAACGATGTCTTCCACACCGTTTTCCCCGATGCGTCGCCACCTGCTGGCCACTTCCGTGGCCGCCGGGGTGTCGGCGATGCTGCCCACCGCGCTGCATGCGGCCACCGGCGCGAGCGGCATACGCCCGTTCACCGCACACATTCCCGATGAAGCCGTGGCCGACCTGCGCCGTCGCATTGCCGCGACGCGCTGGCCGGGCCGTGAGACCGTCGCCGACGAATCGCAGGGCGTGCGGCTCGCGCGCATGCAGGCGCTGCTGCGCTACTGGGGCACCGACTACGACTGGCGCAAGGGCGAGGCGCGCCTGAACGGTTTCCCGATGTTCATCACGGAAATCGACGGGCTCGACATTCATTTCATTCACGTGCGGTCGCGGCACGAGAACGCGATGCCGATGATCATGACGCACGGCTGGCCCGGTTCGATCTTCGAGCTGCTGAAGGCGATCGGTCCGCTGACCGACCCGACCGCGCACGGCGCGAGCGCGGACGATGCGTTCCACGTCGTCGTGCCGTCGCTGCCGGGCTTCGGCTTCTCGGGCCGGCCAACGAAGACCGGCTGGGGCTCCGACCACATCGCGCGAGCGTGGGGCGAGCTGATGGCGCGGCTCGGCTATACGCGTTTCGTGTCGCAGGGCGGCGACTGCGGCTCGGTGATCTCGCACCGGATGGCGATGCAGCACGTGCAAGGTCTGGCCGGCATTCACGTGAACATGCCGGCGACGGTGCCGCCGGAGATCGCGACGCTGCTCGCGACCGATGCGCCCGCGCCGGCGTCGCTGTCGCCGAAGGAGAAGGCCGCGTACGAGAAGCTCGCGACGTTCTATCGCGACAACTGCGGCTACTCGGCGATGATGGTCACGCGGCCGCAGACGGTCGGTTATGCGCTGGCGGATTCGCCGTCCGGGCAGGCTGCGTGGATGTACGACAAGATTTCGCAATGGACTTATAGCGGAGGAGTACCGGAACGCTCGATTCCGCGCGACGAGATCCTCGACGACATTTCGTTGTACTGGCTGACGAACACCGCGACGTCGGCTGCGCAGATCTACTGGGAGGATCACTCGAACAACTTCAACGCGGTGGATATCTCGTTGCCGGCGGCGATCACGGTGTTTCCGGGCGAGATTTATCAGGCGCCACGCAGTTGGGCCGAGCGGAGTTATCACAACCTGATCTACTTCAACGAAGTCGACAAGGGCGGGCACTTCGCGGCATGGGAAGAGCCTGAACTGTTTGCGCGTGAAGTGCGTGCCGGGTTCCGGTCGTTGCGGCGCGTGTAAGCAGGGTTGTGCGACGAATGCGGGCCGGCTGTTGCGCGGCTCGCGTTCGTTTTCAGGTCACCGCCTGCAACGCCTGCGCAAACCGCTTGTCCGCCAGATACGCGACGTTGAAGCGGCAATACTTCGACGGACGATCGGCCTGCGGCGAGAACACCGCCCCGGGCGCGAGGATCACGCCGCGCTCCAGCAGCGCCTGCGCGAGCAACATCGAATCCGGCCAGCCGGGCAGTGCGGCCCACAGATACAGGTTCTGCTCGCACGGCCGATAGACCTCCGCGCCGAGACGGCCGAGCGCATCGAGCGCGGTGCCGGTCGCGCGCCGCAGCTTCTCCTGCAGATGATTCGTATGCCTGAGAAAATGGCCATCGCTGACGATCGCATCGAGCGTGCGTTCGCAGTATTCCGAGCTGCTGACGTGCGTCAGCATCTTCACGTCGGCGAGATCGCTGGCAAGCGCCGCATTGCACGCGAGAAACCCGACACGCAGCGCGGCCGACACCGATTTCGAAAAACTGCCGATATAGATGGTGCGGCGCAACTGGTCGAGCGTCGCGATGCGCGTGAGCGAGCGCGGCCGCAGGTCGGCCAGCGCATCGTCCTCGACGATGATCAGGTCGTGCGCGTCGGCGAGTTGCAGGATACGGTGCGCCTTGGCCGCGCTCGTATCGGTTGCGGTCGGGTTGTGGCCGACCGATTGCGTGAAGAACAGCTTCGGCCGGTACGCGGCGATGTGCTCGGCCAGCTTCGTGACGTCGGGGCCGTCGATCTCGCGCGGCACGCCGACGATGTTTGCGCCGCTCAGTTTCAACTTGCCGAACAGCGGGTAGTAGCCGGGATCGTCGACGAGCACGGTGTCGCCGGGGCGCACGAAATAGCGCAGCACGAGGTCCATCGCCTGGTTCGCGCCGTGCGTGAGCACGATCTGCGCGGGCGGCGCCTCGATCTCGTAGCCGGCGAGCTTCTGCTGCAGCGACTGGCGCAGCGGCAGGTAGCCGAAGCGGCTGCCGTAGCGGAACAGCGACGCGGCGCTCGTGCGCATGATGCGCTGCTGGTACTGGTTCAGCCGCGTTTCCTCGAGCCACTCGATCGGCGGGAAGCCTTCGCCGAGATTGAGCACGTCGGGCTTCGCGTGCAGTTGCTCGCGCATCAGCCACACGATGTCCATCGCGCGGTCGAGCGAGCTCGGCTCGTCGAGCTCGGGCGCGGCCGCCGCGCGTCGCGTGACGAAGAAGCCCGAGCCGCGGCGCGGCTCGATCAGGCCGTCGGCCGCGAGCATCTCGAACGCGCTGATCACGGTGTTCTTCGAGCAGCCGGATGCCTCAGCGTATTCCCTGATCGACGGCAGTTTCGTGCCGGCCGCCAACACCCCTTCCTCGATCTGTCTGGCGAGATTGTCTGCCATCGCGCCAGACAGGCTGGCTTTTGCACGCTGTTTCATCGGAATCTTCCGTCGGACCGGCCCACTGTAATGGGTACGGTTGAGTGACTGTCTGCGCCGTCTGTACCTTTTCAATGGGTACAGCGTGACTATTATTCGGCTGTCCGCCGCCCGCCGCAAGCACCGACGGGCGACATCGCCACCCGCAACAGTCAACCCATCATGCCGATCGATTCCGCCTTGCCGAACTTCCGCTCGCTGACGCCCGAGCAACGCCTGTCCCACTTGTCCCGTGCCGTCGGGCTCGACGATGCCGAGCACGCGCTGCTCGCCCAACCGGGCGCGCTGCCGCTCGATACCGCGAACGGGATGATCGAGAACGTGATCGGCACGTTCGAGCTGCCGATGGCGGTGGCCGGCTACTTCCGGATCAACGATCGGGACGTGATCGTGCCGATGGCCGTCGAGGAGCCGTCGATCGTGGCGGCCGCCTCGTACATGGCGAAGCTTTCCCGCGCGGCGGGCGGCTTCCGCACGTCGAGCAGCGGTCCGCTGATGCGTGCGCAGGTTCAGGTGATCGGCGTCGACGATCCGTATGGCGCGCGGCTCGCGATCCTGCGTCATGCGGCCGAACTGATCGCGCTCGCGAACAGCCGCGACAAGGTGCTGGTCGGCCTCGGCGGCGGCTGCCGCGACATCGAGGTTCATGTGTTTCCCGACACGCCGCGCGGCGCGATGATCGTCGCGCACCTGATCGTCGACGTGCGCGACGCGATGGGCGCGAACACGGTCAACACGATGGCCGAAACCGTCGCGACGCGCATCGAGGCGATTACCGGCGGCCAGGTACGGTTGCGGATACTGTCCAACCTCGCCGACCTGCGGTTGGCGCGCGCAGAGGTACGGTACTCGGCCGCGACGCTCGCGACCGACGATTACGCCGGCGAAGCGGTGATCGACCGCGTGATCGACGCATACGTGTTCGCGGCGACCGATCCGTACCGCGCGGCGACCCACAACAAGGGCATCATGAACGGCATCGATCCGGTGGTGGTCGCGACCGGCAACGACTGGCGCGCGGTCGAGGCCGGCGCGCATGCGTACGCGAGCCGCAGCGGCCGCTATACGTCGCTGACGACGTGGGAGAAGGCCGCGAACGGCGACCTCGTCGGCACGATCGAGATGCCGATGCCGGTCGGGCTCGTCGGCGGCGCGACGAAGACGCACCCGCTCGCGCGCCTCGCATTGAAGATCATGAACGTGACGTCCGCGCAGGAACTCGGCGAAATTGCGGTCGCGGTCGGGCTTGCGCAGAATCTCGGGGCGCTGCGCGCGCTCGCGACCGAAGGGATCCAGCGCGGCCACATGGCGCTGCATGCGCGCAACATCGCCGTCGCGGCCGGCGCGACCGGCGCCGACATCGACCGGATCGCGCAGCGGATGGTCGCGGCGAAGGACGTGCGTGCCGATTTCGCCGTCGAGCTGCTCGCGGGCCGCAGCGGCGGCTGACGCGCGGCTGCGCGCCGCGTGATCGACGCGGTGTGCAGTCCGCGCCGCGCCGGCATGGCCGGCGACATATCAAACCAGGAGGAGACACATGGAACAGACCGGTTCAAGCGCCGTCGCACCCGCGCCGCATCGCACCCGGCCGTTGGCCGGCGCCGATGCGGCGGCCACGACGCTCGTCGAGGTATGGGGCGACACGGTGGCGACGAAGCATCTCGCGTGGTCGGTGCTGCTCGGCATCGCGATCAGCCTCGGCGCGTTCGAGATCGGCCGCATCGCGCTCGCATCGTTCGTGCACGACGCGGCGATCGCACGCGCTTATGCGATGCTGATCGGCCTCGGCGGCTGCCTGCTGGCTGGCACGATCTGCGCGGTGCTGTTCAAGCCGAAGCGCACGGTGATCGAACATGCGGCGGGCAGCGCCGAGCGCGACGACGCCTTGCGGCAACTCGCCGAAGCATCGGGCGGACTCGGCGCGACGAGCGACCTGTCGGCCAGCGCGCGCGCCGAGATGGAGGAACTCGGGCTGCTCGACCTGTTCGCGTCGTACGACGCGTCGACCGGGCGCGCACGCGCGGGAGGCCGCTGATGGATGCACTGCTGCAGGCGTTGCCGGCCGCGTTCGCGATGGGGCTGCTCGGCGCGATCGTGTTCTCCGGCATCGGGCTGATCTCCGGCACCGACGAAACGACGACGATCGCGCCGCTCACGTTGCTCGTCGCGCTGCTCGGCGTGCCACCGGCCGGCGTGTTCACGTTTTTTCTCGCGGGCGCGGTGGCCAAGCACATCACGCATGCGATCCCGACCGCGCTGCTCGGCATTCCCGGCGACACGATGGCCGCGCCGCTGCTGCAACAGGCGACGCTGCTGCGCGCGCTCGGCGTGCCGCACATCGCGCTGCGCAAGATGATCTCCGGCGCGATCGTCGCCGCGTTCGTCGCGCTGCCCCTCGCGGTGCTGTTCGCGTCGTTGCTCGCGCCGTTCGGCGCGGCGATCGCGAAGGCCGCGCCGTGGGTGTTCCTCGCGGCGGCCGTCGGCATCGCATACTGCTCGGCGGGGCGTTGGGCGTCGGTGCTGCTGCTGGTGCCGTTCGTGATGCTGGTGGTCGGGCTGCAGGCGCTCACGGGTCATTACGGCGTGAAGCTGAGCGTCAGCTACTTCCTCGGGATCGCGATCGGCCCGCTGGTGGCCGACCTGTTCTCGATCCTGTCGCCGGCCGAGCGGCGGCGCATGCGCCGCGACGGGCCGTCGACGTTCGTGCTCGCGCCCGACGTGAAAAGCTGGCGCGGCTATTTCCCCAATCCGCTGAAGGTGCTCGACCGCGAGCAGGTCGCGTGGACGGTCGGCACGGCCGCCGTGTCGAGCGCGACGTTCGTGTTCAGCCCGGTCGCGATGACGGTGCTGATGGGCGAGATCGTCGGCGCGCGCGTGCGTCATGCGTATCAGCGCCTGACGACCGTGATCGCCGCCCGTAACGGCGTGACCGAGGCCACCTATATCGCCGAGGCACTGATTCCGCTGATCGCGTTCGGGCTGCCGCTGAGCCCGGTGGCGGCCGGCCCGGCCGCGCCGCTGTTCAATGCGCCGCCGCGCTTCACGGTCGACGCGGCGAGCGGGCAGATCCACAACCTCCATACGCTGATGAGCTGGCCCGAGTTCCTCGGCTACGGGCTGCTGTCGATCGTGCTGGCCGCGCTGATCGCGTATCCGCTCGCGATGCACCACGCGCACCGCGCGGCATCGTTCGTCGCGCGCAAGCTGAGCCACGAAGCGATCATCGCGACCTTCGCGGGGCTGATCGTCGTGATCGGCGTGTGGGAAGGGCAACTGCTCGGGCTCGCCGTGATCGTGACGATCGGCCTGTTCGGCGGGATGCTGTCGCGCCTGTTCGCGTTCAACACCGGCGTGCAGTTCATGGGCTATTACGTCGCGGTGCTCAGCGTGCCCGCGATCGCCAGGCTGTTCTGACTCGCCGGCGCACGGGGCCGCGAGTGCCGCGCGACCGTGCCGAAGCGTCGTTTTCCCGCGATTTTTGAATCGCAGTGTGTCGTGTTCGCACACGGATACGTTGAGATACAAAGCGTCCGGACGGTTCGGATATAAAACCGGTGAAGCGATTCACACGGCGGCGCGGTGCCATGCGCTGCCGCTGCGAATGGCGAGAACCGATTGCCCGCACGTGCCGCGGGCCCTTTCCTTAGCGATCGACAATGGAGAACGAGTCATGCCTGATACCGTGAACACCCGCCGCCGCCTGATCCTGGGCTCGACGCTGGCGAGCCTGAGCCTCGCCGACCTCGGCTTCAGCGCACTCGCGCAGGCGCAGTCGGCGCCCGATGCATCCGCGGCGAAGCGCCCGGCCGGCGTCGCGTCGCTGGGCACGATCCACCAGATCGACGCGGGCGTGCTCAACGTCGGGTATGCGGATCTCGGCCCGAAGAACGGCCCCGTCGTGTTCCTGCTGCATGGCTGGCCGTACGACATCTACAGCTACGCGGACGTCGCGCCGCTGCTCGTCGCGGCCGGCTATCGCGTGATCGTGCCGTATCTGCGCGGCTACGGCTCGACGACGTTCCGCTCGGCCGACACGGTACGCAACGGCCAGCAGGCGGTGACGGCCATCGACATCGTCGCGCTGATGGACGCGCTGAAGATCGACCGAGCGGTGTTCGGCGGCTACGACTGGGGCGCGCGCACGGCCGACGTCATCGCGGCGCTGTGGCCGCAGCGCGTGAAGGCGCTGGTGTCGGTGAGCGGCTACCTGATCGGCAGCCAGGCGGCGAACGCCAAGCCGTTGCCGCCGCAGGCCGAATTCCAGTGGTGGTATCAGTTCTATTTCACGACGGAGCGCGGCGAACTCGGCTACGCGCAGAACCGCGAGGCGTTCAACAAGCTGATCTGGCAACTCGCGTCGCCGAAGTGGCAGTTCTCCGACGAAACCTATGCGCGCTCGGCCGCATCGTTCCGGAATCCAGATCATGTGGCCGTCGTGATCCACAACTATCGCTGGCGTCTCGGGCTCGCGAAGGGCGAAGCGCAATACGACGACATCGAGCGGCGTCTCGCGGCGGCGCCTGCGATCACCGTGCCGACGATCACGATGGAAGGCGACGCGAACGGCGCGCCGCATCCGGAGCCGGCCGCGTACGCGAAGAAGTTCACCGGCAAGTATCAGCACCGGACCATCACCGGCGGCATCGGCCACAACCTGCCGCAGGAAGCGCCGCAGGCTTTCGCCGATGCGGTCCTGCAAGTGGAGCATCTGTGATGCGGGCCCGTGTAGGGCTGGGGCCGCACGGTGTGCGTCGTGCGCTCGTCGCGGGTGTGCTGCTGGCCGGCGCGTGGTCGGCGAGCGGTCCGGCCGCGTTCGCGGAACAGCCGAAACCGGCCGCGGCCGCGTCGCCGATCTACGGCGTGACGATTCCGCCCGGCTACCGGAAGTGGGAGATGGTCGCGCCGGCCGAAGAGGCCGCCCCGCTCGACGAGCTGCGCGTGGTGCTCGGCAACCCGGTCGCGATCCGCGCGCTCGAACAGGCGACGCTGCCGTTTCCGGACGGCACGATCCTCGTGAAGCTCGCGTACAAGCGCAAGCAGTCCGACGAGTTCGCGCCCGCGACGGTGCCCGGCCAGGCGACGACCGTGCAGGTGATGGTGAAGGATTCACGCCGTTACGCAGCGACGGGCGGCTGGGGATTCGGGCGCTTCGTCAACGGCGTGCCGGCCGACATCGGCCAGCATCAGACGTGCTTTGCGTGCCATCAGGCGCGGGTAAAGAACCACGACTACGTGTTCACGCGGCTCGCGCCGTGACGTGACACGGCGGTGTGAAGGCGAAGGAAAGGCGTGCCCCGCGAGGCACGCCTTTTTTCGTGGTGCGTAGCGCGAGGCGAAACGAATCCCCTCGTCAAACGGGTTTGTATCGCTCTGTATCTGCGGCCGGTCCTGAAAAACTGGCATGCAGAAAGCCCGGTTTCGGAAACATGCCGGATACGTGCGCGGGTTCTACTGTCGACATGCAGCAAACGTTCGGCGCCAGACGTTCGCACCGGATGCCTAAGTGATCGACCACCCAACTTCGTTCAAGGAGAAATCTCATGAAAGCCGCTCGAATCCTCGCCGTTGCCGTTCTCGCCGTCGCACCCGCACTGTCGTTCGCCGATACCGGCCACGGCCTCACGCGTGCCGAAGTGCGCGCCGACCTCATCCGTCTCGAGAAGGCCGGCTACAACCCGGCCGGCAGCGAAGCGCATTACCCGGACGACATCGCCGCCGCAGAGCATGCCGTCGCGGCTGCCGAGCAGGTCGCGCGTTCCGACCAGAACGGCCCGTCGAAGTCGCAAGACGACAACGTGGCCGATGCGTCGACGCCGGCCGGCCATCGCGATGCCGCGCAGCCGCGTGCCGCACGCAACGCCGCCGACGACCTGTACGCGCATTCGTGATCTCGTGTCGCGCCTGCCGCATGCAGGCGCGGCCGCTCAGACAGCACTTCACTTCAATGACACGATAAAGAAAGGAGCATGACGATGGCCGGTTTGATGAAACGCGCTCTGGTATCCGCCGCGATGATCGGCGGACTGTTCGGCGCGGTCGCGGCGCAGGCCGCGCCGAAGGAAGACCTGAAGGGCACCAACGTCGTGCTCGTGCATGGCGCGTTCGCCGACGGGTCGAGCTGGAACCGCGTGATTCCGCTGCTCGAGGCGCGTGGCCTGCACGTGGTGTCGGTGCAGAATCCGCTGAGCTCGCTCGCCGACGATGCGGCCGCGACGAAGCGCACGATCGACGAACAGAAGGGGCCGGTCGTGCTGGTCGGCCATTCGTGGGCCGGCGTCGTGATCAGCGATGCGGGCAACGACGACAAGGTGAAGTCGCTCGTATACGTCGCGGCGTTCGCGCCCGACAACGGCCAGTCGATCGCGGACGTCACGCAGGGGTTGCCGGCGCCGTCATGGGCGGGTGAGCTGCGCAAGGACGCGGGCGGTTTCGCGCGGCTGTCGGACAAGGCGATCGCGCAGGATTTCGCGCCGGATCTGCCGCCCGCGCAGCAGCGTCTCGTTGCCGCGACCCAAGGGCCGTGGTATGGCGGGTGCATCTCGGAGAAGATCACGCAGGCCGCGTGGCATGCGAAGCCGTCGACGTTCGTGGTCGCGACGCAGGACCGGATGATCGATCCGGCGCTGCAGGAAGCGATGGCGAAGCGGATCGGCGCGACGGTCACGCGCGTGAATTCCAGCCACGTCGCGATGCTGAGCCAGCCGAAGGCCGTGGCCGACGCGATCATTGCCGCCGCCGAGCGCGCGAAGCAGGATACGCAGTGAGCGAATGCGGCGCCGCGCTGTCGTGAGGCGGTGCGGCGCCGCGCGTGATCGTGATGTCTTTTCACCAGGAGAAGTCATGACCGAACTCTGGCAACTGTCGGCAACCGAGCTCGCGAAACGCGTGCGGCAGCGCGACGTATCGGCGCGCGAAGTGGCGGACGCGGTGCTCGATCGTCTCGATGCCGTGAATCCGGCGATCAACGCGGTGGTCGAACATCGTCCCGACGACGTGCGGCGGCAGGCCGACGAAGTCGATCGTGCGATCGCGCGCGGCGACGATCCGGGGCCGCTCGCGGGCGTCCCCGTCACCGTGAAGATCAACGTCGATCAGGCCGGCTTTGCGACGACCAACGGCACCCGCCTGCAGCGCGACCTGATCGCGCGTGCCGACAGCCCGGTGGTCGCGAACATCCGGAAGGCTGGCGGGGTGTTGCTCGGCCGCACCAATTCCCCGACGTTCGCACTGCGCTGGTTCACGTCGAATCGCGTGCATGGTCACACGCGCAATCCGCGCAATCCGTCGCTGACGCCGGGCGGATCGAGCGGCGGCGCGGCGGCGGCGGTGGCGGCCGGGATCGGCCCGCTCGCGGTCGGCACCGACATCGGCGGCTCGGTGCGCTACCCGGCCTATGCGTGCGGCGTGCACGGGATCCGGCCGTCGCTCGGCCGCGTGCCGGCGTTCAATGCATCGTCGCCGGAGCGGGCGATCGGCGCGCAACTGATGTCGGCGGCCGGGCCGATCGCGCGCACGATCGACGATCTCTCGCTCGCGCTGCGGGCGTTCTCCGCGCCGGACCCGCGCGATCCGTGGCACGCCGCGGTGCCGTTCGACGGGCGCGAGGTGCCGAAGCGCGCGGCGCTGTGCGTGCGTCCGCGCGGCCTGGAGGTCGTGCCCGAAGTCGAGGCTGCGTTGCGCGATGCCGCGCGTCGGCTCGTCGATGCGGGCTGGACCGTCGACGAGATCGACGATACGCCGCCGATGCGCGAGGCTGCGCTGCTGCAGGAACAGCTGTGGCTCGGCGATGGTTTCGACGCGCTGGCGAATGCCGCGGAGCAAGACGGCGATCCGGGCGCGGCTGCGGTGATCGCCGCCGTGCGCAGCAAGGTGCGCGATCTGCCGGCGGATGTGATCAGCCGTGCGCTGGTTCGACGCACGACGTTGACGCGGCAATGGCGGCTGTTTCTAGATGAATATCCGGTGCTGTTGCTGCCCGTTTCATCGGAACTGCCGTTTCCCGACGATCTCGACCGGCAAGGGCCGGAAGGGTTCGATCGCGTGTGGGAAGCGCAGCTCACGTTGCGCGCGCTACCCGCGATGGGACTGCCGGGGCTGGCGGTCACGACGTCGCTCGTGAACGGCGTGCCGGTGGGCGTGCAGGTGGTCGCGACGCATCATCGCGAGGATCTGTGTTTGCTTGCGGGGCGCGATATCGAGGCGCGTGGGGTGCCGGTTGTGCCGGTCGACCCGGTGGTATGACATCCTGAAGAACCCATGCATCGGCGAGGCTCGGTGGCTTCGCCGGCGCATTTCGGATTCCATGACGACGCGCCGAATGCCGCGCTGATCGTTCTTCCCCTTCCTTTCAAACCCCTTCGATACACGCCATCGAACGGCCCTCGTCCTCCCTTTCCAACCCACCATCAACCGCGCACCAATAGCGCGCGTCTGCTATTGCATTCCCCGCGGCGCTGATTAGGAAATGAATTTTTATTGGTTCTGCTTCCCCGGCCGCACTCGCATAGTGGCGTTGACGGCTATAGACAGCACGCAAGCTGCAACAGCCGCATTCCCGGTGTCTTTGTTCATACGAATCTGAGAATACAAGGAAGTGTCATGACGGTTGAACTGGAAGAACGAACCGCTGCGCAGCAGGCGCTCGAAGACGCGCGCGCGGCGGCCCTGGCGGCTGGCAAGCCCTACGCGGGCGGCGTTGCGCCGGAAACCGCGTGGGCGTTGTTTTCGGCGGGCGACGCCGTGCTGGTGGACGTGCGCACGGCTGAGGAACGGAAATTCGTCGGCTACGTGCCGGAGTCGCTGCACGTGCCGTGGGCGACCGGCACGAGCCTGACGCGCAACCCGCGCTTCGTGCGCGAACTGGAAGCGAAGACCGGCAAGGACGCGGTCGTGTTGCTGTTGTGCCGCAGCGGCAACCGCTCGGCGCAGGCGGCCGAGGCCGCGGCGAAGGGCGGTTTCACGCAGGTTTTCAATGTGCTCGAAGGCTTCGAGGGCGACCTCGACGAGCGGCAGCATCGCGGCGGCCAAAACGGCTGGCGCTTCCGCGGCCTGCCTTGGGCGCAGGATTGATTCACGGCGGTTACGGGGAGAAAGCAGCATGGCCGCATTCGATATCGACGACATCGTTCAATCGCTGCAGACGGTGCGTCGCGCATGGCGCGAAAAGCAGCGGCGTTCGCTCGAACCCGGCGGGCGTGATTTGCCGGCGCGCGAAGCGCTCGCGCAGATCGTCGGCGCACTGAAAGGCGTGCTGTTCCCGATGCGGCTCGGGCCGCCCGACCTGCGGCAGGAAAGCGAGAACTTCCACGTGGCCCACGCGCTCGACGCGGCGCTGAATGCGTTGCTCACGCAGGTGACGCTCGAATTGCGCTACGCGGCGCGTCACCGCAATGCCGACGGGCCGGCAGACAACCTCGACGAAGTCGCGTCGAAGGCCGTGCAGGCGTTCGCCGCGCGCTTGCCGGAGATTCGCCGGCTGCTCGACAGCGACGTGCTGGCGGCATTCCACGGCGATCCGGCGGCCGGCAGCGTCGATGAGGTGCTGCTGTGCTATCCGGGCATCCTCGCGATGATTCATCACCGGCTCGCGCACGAACTGTACGGGCTCGGCCTGCCGCTGCTCGCGCGGATCATCGCCGAGCAGGCGCATGCGGAAACGGGCATCGACATTCATCCGGGCGCGCGCATCGGCGCGGGCTTCTTCATCGACCACGGCACGGGCGTCGTGATCGGCGAGACGGCGATCATCGGCGAGCGCGTGCGCGTGTATCAGGCCGTCACGCTCGGCGCGAAGCGCTTCCCGCGCGATGCGGCCGGCCATCTGGAGAAGGGGCTCGCGCGCCATCCGATCGTCGAGGACGACGTGGTGATCTATGCGGGCGCAACGATCCTCGGCCGCGTGACGATCGGGCGCGGCGCGGTGATCGGCGGCAACGTGTGGCTCACGCAGGACGTGCCGGCCGGCGAAAACGTCACGCAGGCCGTGCTGCGCAGCGAAGCGAACGCCGCGCCGCGCACGGCGGCGCGCGTCGCCTAGGAGGCGCGATGAGCGACCTCATCCATCACTTCGGCGCCACCGTGCGCAAGCTGCGCGAAGCGCGCACGTGGTCGCAGGAGCAACTGGCCGAGCATGCCGGGCTGAACCGCTCGTACGTCGGCGAGATCGAGCGCGGCGAGGCGATCGCGTCGATCGTCACGGCCGACAAGATCGCGCGCGCGTTCGACGTGTCGATCTCGACGCTGCTGCCGGGCGCGTACGTCACCTGAGGTCGCGCCGCATCGTTTCCCCTTTCGGGGGCATGACCTGACGGCTATAGCATGTTGAGCCGGTAGGGGCGTGCTTCCGATAATCACCCAGCGTCATAAGCAATCCCGTTTTTCATCTTAAGAACCCGGAGCCACACATGTCGACCGTTGCAAGCGGCACGGCTGCGCTGAGCGATCACGCCGCCCGCCAACTAGCGAACGCTACCAAGACCGTCCCCCAGCTTTCCACGATCACGCCGCGCTGGCTGACCCATCTGCTGCAATGGGTGCCGGTCGAGGCCGGCATCTATCGCCTGAACCAGGTGAAGAACCCGGAAGCCGTGCGCGCCGCGTGCACGCAGCTCGAGGACGAAAGCGTGCTGCCGCAGACGTTCGTGCCGTACGAGGAACAGCCGCGCGAGTACTTCCTGAACGCGGTGAGCACGGTGCTCGACGTGCATACGCGGATCTCCGATCTTTACAGCAGTCCTCATGACCAGATCAAGGAACAGCTGCGCCTGACGATCGAGACGATCAAGGAGCTGCAGGAAAGCCAGCTGATCAACAACCCCGACTACGGGCTGCTCGCGAACGTGACCGACGAACAGCGGATCTTCCCGCTGACGGGCGCGCCGACGCCGGACGATCTCGACGAGCTGCTGACGAAGGTGTGGAAGGAGCCGGCGTTTTTCCTCACGCACCCGCTCGCGATCGCCGCGTTCGGCCGCGAATGCACGCGGCGCGGCGTGCCGCCGCCGACGGTCAGCCTGTTCGGCTCGCAATTCCTCACGTGGCGCGGCATTCCGCTGATTCCGTCGGACAAGGTGCCGGTCGCGGACGGCAAGACCAAGATCCTGCTGCTGCGCGTCGGCGACAAGCGTCAGGGTGTCGTCGGCCTGTATCAGCCGGGCGTCGCGGGCGAGCAGGGGCCGGGCCTGTCGGTGCGCTTCATGGGGATCAACAACCAGGCGATCGCGTCGTACCTGATCTCGCTGTATTGCTCGCTCGCGGTCCATTCGCCGGATGCGCTGGCTGTCCTCGATGACGTCGAAATCGCCAAGTTCCATGACTATCCCGACACCTACCGTTAATCCCGGCTTGGCCGGCGGCGACGCGCACGCGTTGCCGCATGCGCCGCTGCCGGCCGGCTTGCCCGACCCGGCGACGCTCGCGCGGCTCGCGTCCGAGTTCTTCGCGACGCCGCCCGGGCAGGCCACCGCGCCCGGGTTGTCGGCGGGCAGCGGCGCGGTCGGCGGCGTGCCGTCGGCCTTGCCCGCGGCGGCGCCGATTCTCGCGTCGGTGAGCAACCCGGTGCCGGGCGGTTCGCCGCTCGCGGGCCCGGGCGGGGCGGGCACCGGCGTACCGGGGCTCGCGCTGCCGCAAGGCAAGGTACCGGGCGCGAACCTCGCGCCGTCCGCGCCGACGCACGTGCTGTCGCTCGGCAACCGCGCACCCGCGCTCGCGCCGCATGCGGCCGCGCAGAACGGGTTGCCCGACAACGTCGTATCGATCGCGCCCGCGCTGGAGCCGCGCGTCGGCGGCGCGGCGCTCGGCGTGCCGCAGGTGAATGCGCCGGCGCCGGAAGGCGCGGCGAAGGCGTCGCCGTACTACTTCACCGACGGTTCGCTGCAGGGCTGGCAGGGGACGCCGCAGGACATCGTCGTGCCGTCGAACGGCCTCGCGTCGCCGGAAGCGTTCGGGTTGCCGGGCGACGACGCGCTGCGCGCGCTGCTCGCCGTGCAGCGCGACGTGCGGGTGTCGCATGCATCGGGCGCATCGGGCGCCGACGTGCCGCGTTATTTCATCGACGACTCGCACGCAGCCGAGCCGCAAGGCCAGCTGTATCGCGGCGCTCATCCGCCGTTCGACGTGAACGCGATCCGCCGGGATTTCCCGATCCTGCAGGAGCGCGTGAACGGCAAGCAGCTCGTCTGGTTCGACAACGCGGCGACGACGCACAAGCCGCAGGCCGTGATCGACCGCCTCGCGTACTTCTATGCACACGAGAACTCGAACATCCACCGCGCGGCGCACGCACTGGCCGGCCGCGCGACGGATGCGTACGAGCATGCACGGGAAACGGTGCAGCGCTTCATCGGCGCATCGTCGCCCGACGAGATCGTGTTCGTGCGCGGCACGACCGAGGCGATCAACCTGATCGCGAAGACGTGGGGCGTGCAGAACGTCGGCGAAGGCGACGAGATCGTCGTGTCGCATCTCGAGCATCACGCGAACATCGTGCCGTGGCAGCAGCTTGCCGCGCTCAAGGGCGCGAAGCTGCGCGTGATTCCGGTCGACGATTCGGGGCAGGTACTGCTCGACGAATACCGGAAGCTGCTCAACGATCGCACGAAGATCGTGTCGGTCACGCAGGTGTCGAACGCGCTCGGCACGGTCGTGCCGGTGAAGGAGATCGTCGAGCTTGCGCATCGCGCGGGCGCGAAGGTGCTGGTCGACGGTGCGCAGTCGATCTCGCACATGCGTGTCGACGTGCAGGCGCTCGATGCGGATTTCTTCGTGTTCTCCGGGCACAAGATCTACGGGCCGACCGGGATCGGCGTGGTGTACGGCAAGCGCGCGATCCTCGACGACATGCCGCCGTGGCAGGGTGGCGGCAACATGATCGCGGACGTGACGTTCGAGCGCACGGTGTTCCAGCCGCCGCCGAACCGTTTCGAAGCCGGCACCGGCAACATCGCGGATGCGGTGGGGCTCGGCGCGGCGCTCGACTACGTGAACCGTGTCGGCATCGAGAACATCGCGCGCTACGAGCACGATCTGCTCGCGTATGCGACGAGCGTGCTCGCGCCGGTGCCGGGCGTGCGGCTCGTCGGTACCGCGCGCGACAAGGCGAGCGTGCTGTCGTTCGTGCTGAAGGGCTATGAAACCGAGGAAGTCGGGCAGGCGCTGAACGAAGAGGGCATCGCGGTGCGCTCGGGGCATCACTGCGCGCAGCCGATCTTGCGGCGGTTCGGGCTCGAAGCCACGGTGCGGCCGTCGCTCGCGTTCTACAACACGTGCGATGAAGTCGATGCGCTGGTGAGTGTCGTCAGGAGACTGGCGGCGCGGCGCTGACGTTGTCGTTGTGCTGATTTGATGTTGCCCGCTTGCGGCGGCCTTTGCGGGCCGCCGCAAGCGTTTTGACGTTACGCGCTCAGAAACGCACGACCGGCTTCTGCTCGACACTGAACCCGTCACGCAGCACGCACGCCGAATCGGCGAAGTAGCGGCGGATCTCCGACAGCAGATCGGTGTTGCCGCGTCGGCAGAACACGACCCCCGATCCCTCCTCCGTCAACAGCTCGTCGATCAGCGATTCGGGTTGCCCGATATCGGCGAGATGGACATTCTGCACGCCGTGTGCGAGCGCATCGAGCGCGTCCCGTACGCACGGCGCCGCGTCGGCGGCCGGATGCTCGGCGAGCCATTGCTCCAGCTCCGTGATGCCGTACAGCCCGGCGAGCTCGCCAAGTTCGTGCAGCAACCCTTTGTCGACCATCATCACCAACGAGACGGCGCACGTGCGTTGCGCGAGCAGGCTGCCGAGCCGTTCAGGGCGCAGCAGGCAGTCGCGACCCGCGTCGTCCGGTGCGACCGGCATCACGACGGGCACCAGTCCGTTGTCGAGCAACGCGTTCAACGCGGTGACGTCGAACCGCGCGACCATGCTCGTGTTCGCGCTGTCGGGTACGGCGCTGGCGACGAGCAGGCCGCCGTCGTGACCGTCGATGCCGATTGCCCGCGCGCCGTGGCTGCCGATCAGGCGCGCGAGTTCATGGTTGATGCCGGTCATGGCGGCGTGCACGGTGTGCATCGATTGCGTACCGGACGTGGACGGCGCGCTCTGGACGACGATCGGACGGATGCCGGTGAGCGCGAGCAGCGCGACATCCTGCGCGAAGGCCGAGCGCGTGTGGACGTCGCTGGCGGCACCACCGTCGACGATGACGACGGTCTGTCCGTGCAGCGCCTGCATGAATGGCAGTGAGCGGGCCAAGCCGGCCACGCGTCGAGTGGGAGTGTCAGGGTCTGGGAACATTGGCGTTCGAAAGGATGAAGGGGATACCTGTCGTTGCGCGACGCTCGATCAAACAGTGCGTTGCATGAGTCGGCGAATCTCGTCGGGCGTTTGTGCGTCGCGTGACGCTTGCCGGATCGCGCGTTCGCTGAACCATCGCGCGGCGTCGGCGAGCAGTTCGAGGTGTGCACGGTCGTCCGCGTGCGGCAGCACCAGCACGACGAATTCGCGCACGGGCTTGCGGTCGGGCGCGTTGAACGTGAACGGGTATCGCGCGCGGACGAACAGCGCGACAGCCGAACCGATCCCGTCGACGCGCGCATGCGGAATCGCGACGCCCTGGCCGAGGCCGGTCGAGCCGAGTTGTTCGCGCTTGATCAGTTCGGCCCGGATCCGTTCCGCGGATACGCCGCTGTCGCGTGCGACATGGTGAGCGACGAGGTCGAACAACTGGATCGCACTTTCCACCGGTACGTCGAGCAGGATATTGTCCGGCGGACAGGCGTCGGCGAGCGCGGTCGCGAACGGCGTGCCACCGCGTTGCTGAGGGCGGTCGGATTGGCCGTCGACGGCGGCCTGATGCGTTTGCATGCGGATCTCTCCGTGTCGGGATGACAGGGGAATCCTAGACAAACCCGCGTAAAGACGGTGTCAGATACGCGGGGGCCGGGCATTAAAATCTCGTATCGAGCGCCGATGCCGCCGCGCGCGATACGGACGCCCTCAGGTTCCCGACAGCACGAACGGCAGCGTCGTCAGCAGAAACACTGAAATGCCGACGACCGGCGCGCCGAATGCGATTGCCGCGAACGCCATGATGGCGCTCGCCAGCACGAGCGTTCTCGACACCCGGCGGTGTCGGCCGTGCGCCGTCGTCCGGTCCTCGCGCAGAGCATGGGTTCGCGCGCCGATCACGTGTTTCCAGAACGTCAAGCCCAGCATCATTCCATTGCTCCTGTATGAAAGACGATCGAGACGGGGCGCGCGCGGCTTCGGAAGCGAGAATCCCCGTGAATAAAATCAGTGATGCAAAATAAATGGATCGGATCGGCAGACCGATGTCGTGCCGTTACGCGGAACGTGTCGCACGCATTGCGATGTGCGATGCGGGACGACCGAATCGACGTCGTGTTCAAGCATGCACGGGAAGGACCACGGCGCGCACCGTCCGCCTGTCGGCGGGACGGTGGCTCGGGAAGGAGACGCAGGCGTCCGGCCTGTCAGGCGGAGAAGCAACCCGGAGGACGAGGACTTCGGATGCGCATGGCGCGTGCTCGGTAGTGGATGGCGAATCCATTCTAGCGAACGGATGCGCGGGCGCAAGTAAAAAGGTCGTAAAGGTGCGTGAATCCGGTTACGCACGCGCCGGAGACGGGGGGCGTCGGGCCGGTATGGCCGGTGAGCGTTCGAGACGGACGAGTACGCCGCGAATCAACGTCCGGCCAGCATCCGCCCACCCACTGCCATCAGCAACAGTCCGGCGGCCGTATCGAGCGCGGCCTTGCGCCGGACCAGCAACCGGCGCACCGACGGACGCGACGCGAGCAGCGCCATCGTGCAATACCACGCAGCCGGGGTCGCGACCGACAGCACGACGACCGACAGATCGAGCCACGCCGGCGCATGGGCCGGCGCCCTCAGCGCGAAGATACTGCCGTAGAATGCGACGGACTTCGGGTTCGTCATGCTGGCGACGTAGCCTTTTCTCGCCGCGCGCCAGCCGGACGTCGCGGCCGGCGCGGCAATCGGCCCGCCGGCAATCGTATTGCGTCGCGCCAAAGTACACAACGCGTGACGACTTCCATCGCCACGCGTTGCACGATCCTACTCAACCGCACGCACGCCGGCGAACCGGCGCGCACGCTGCTGCGTCGTCAGAAATCGAACCCCGGCCCGCCCGCACCCGGGCCGCCCGGTGCGGCGGCCGGCGCCGCATCCTTCGGCGCTTCGTACACGGTCGCATCGGTCGTCAGCAGCAGCCCGGCCACCGACGCCGCGTTCTGCAGCGCGGTGCGCGTGACCTTGGTCGGATCGAGCACGCCCGATTCGACGAGATCGCCGTACTCGCCCGTCTGCGCGTTGTAGCCGAAATTGCCCGTGCCTTCCGCGACCTTCGCGACGACGACGCTCGCTTCCTCGCCCGCATTGGTGACGATCTGGCGCAGCGGTTCCTCGAGCGCGCGCAGCACGATCTTGATGCCCGCGTCCTGATCGGCGTTCGCACCCTTCAGTTCGCGGATCGCCTGCCGCACGCGAATCAGTGCGACGCCGCCGCCCGGCACGATGCCTTCCTCGACGGCCGCGCGCGTGGCGTGCAGCGCGTCGTCGACGCGGTCCTTCTTCTCCTTCACCTCGATTTCGGTCGCGCCGCCGACCTTGATCACCGCCACGCCGCCCGCGAGCTTCGCGACGCGTTCCTGCAGCTTCTCGCGATCGTAGTCGGACGTGGCCTCTTCGATCTGCACGCGGATCTGCTTCACGCGCGCTTCGATGTTCTTCGCATCGCCCGCGCCGTCGATCACCGTGGTGTTTTCCTTGCCGACCTCGATGCGCTTCGCCTGGCCCAGTTCGGCCAGCGTGGTCTTCTCGAGCGTCAGGCCCGTTTCCTCGGCGATCACCTGGCCGCCGGTGAGGATCGCGATGTCCTCGAGCAGCGCCTTGCGGCGATCGCCGAAGCCCGGCGCCTTGACCGCGACCGTCTTCAGGATGCCGCGGATGTTGTTCACGACGAGTGTCGCGAGCGCTTCGCCTTCGACGTCTTCCGCGATGATCAGCAGCGGCCGGCCCGACTTGGCGACCTGTTCGAGCACCGGCAGCAAGTCGCGGATGTTCGAGATCTTCTTGTCGTGCAGCAGGATGTACGGGCTTTCGATCTCGGCGATCTGCTTGTCCGGATTGTTGATGAAATACGGCGACAGGTAGCCGCGATCGAATTGCAGCCCTTCGACGACGTCGAGCTCGTCGGCGAGCGACTTGCCGTCCTCGACCGTGATCACGCCTTCCTTGCCGACGCGGTCGATCGCTTCCGCGATGCGCTGGCCGATCGACTCCTCGCCGTTCGCGGAGATCGTCGCGACCTGCGCGATTTCCTTGCTCGTGGTGGTCGGCTTGCTGATCTTCTTCAATTCCTCGACGGCCGACGCGACGGCCTTGTCGATGCCGCGCTTCAGGTCGAGCGGATTGAGCCCGGCCGCCACGTATTTCTGGCCTTCACGGACGATCGCCTGCGCGAGCACGGTGGCCGTGGTCGTGCCGTCGCCGGCTGCGTCGCTGGTGCGCGACGCGACTTCCTTCACGAGTTGCGCGCCGATGTTCTGCAGCTTGTCCGCGAGTTCGATTTCCTTCGCGACCGACACGCCGTCCTTCGTGACGACGGGCGCGCCGAAGCTGCGTTCGAGCACGACGTTGCGGCCTTTCGGGCCGAGCGTGACCTTCACCGCGTTCGCGAGGATGTTCACGCCTTCGGTCAGCTTCGACCGTGCGATGTCGCTGAAAAGAATTTCCTTGGCTGCCATGATTGCGCTCCGTTATTGATTGACGACCGCGACGATGTCTTCTTCGCGCAGCACGAGAAACTCGTTGCCGTCCACCTTGACGGCTTGCCCCGCGTACTTGCCGAACAGCACGCGTTCGCCGACCTGCAGATCGGGCACGATGCGCTGGCCGTCCGTGTCCTTGCGGCCGGGGCCGACGGCGATCACTTCGCCCTGGTCGGGCTTTTCGGCGGCGCTGTCGGGGATCACGATGCCCGACGCGGTGGTGGTTTCCTGATCGAGTCGCTTCACGATCACGCGATCGTGCAAGGGGCGTAGGCTCATTTTTTCGTCCTGTCCTGTTCTGTCGAAATTGGCTGGCACTCTTTAACAGAGAGTGCTGACGAGTATAAAAATGCGCGGCGGCGCGATCCAATAACGGATTTGCACAAGCATTCGCGCCGTCGTGCAAAGCGGGTGGGCCCGTTATTGCGACACGGCGGGCTGCGGGACCGGCGAACAGACCGGGCGGATCGTCTCGCCGGCCAGCACGCGCTTCACGAACGGAATCGAATCGGCGAGCGACGCGTTCACGGTGCCGTTGTGCTCGCGGCCCGCATACAGGTGTGCCTCGACCGTCGTGCCGGCCGCGCAGGCGTCCCTGGCGAGCGCGAGTTCGAGCGGCGCGAGCCCGTCGTCCGCGCCCGCGCCGATGAAAACGGGCGTCGCGATCTTCAGCGTCGGGTACTTCAGGTAGTCGTCCCACCATGCCTTCAGCCGCGCATCGCCGCCCGGCTTCACGGTGTTCGCGTGCGTGAGCTGCGCGAGCGCCGCATCGTCCTCGAGCGATGCGAGGCAACTGATGCGCGACTGTTCGAGAATCGGCAGTGCGGTATCGGTCAGCACTTCGTCGGCGCGCAGCGACGGGTCGATCTGCTGCGCAGACAGCACCGAGTAGAACTGATATGCGAGCGTCGGATCGACGCGTTCGGGATCGCGCCGGTAGGCCGTCTCGAACTTCGGCAGCGATGCGAGCGTGGCGCGCGACGCGTTGTAGATCGTGCCGGTCGCGACGGTCGCGCGGATCGCCAGTTCGGGCGCATAGACCGGCGCATAGCCGGCCGCCGCGATCACGGCCGAGCCTCCTTGCGACTGGCCGACCAGCACGACCTCGTTCGCGAGGCCCGGCACGCCGGCGAGCACCGCGCGCACGCTGTCGAGCAGCGTGTAGCTGTTCGAGCGGTTGTTGAGCTGCGGATTCGGGCCGGGCGTGCCGAGCCCCTGATAGTCGGTGGCGACCACCGCGAACCCTTGCTGAAGCCACGCGCTCAGGTAGCGCACGTCGCGATACGAGCGGCCGAACCATGACGGCGCGCAGATGTCGGCCATCCCGAACGTGCCGTGCGCCCACGCGACGATCGGCCAGCCGCCGGCCGGCGGCGTGCCGCGCGGCAGGAACAGCGCGCCCGACACCGCGATCGGCGTGCGGCCGCCGACGCCGTCGGTCGACGCGTACAGGATGCGCAATTGCCGCGCGGCACTCGCGAGCCCGAGCGTCGCGGGCAGCGCTTCGGTGCGCAGCAGCGCGCCGGGCGTGGCCGGAACGTCGCGGTCCCACGTGTAGAACGCGGATACGCGGCCGTCGCCTTGTAGCGGGTCCGGGGCGGGGACACGGCCCGGCGACGCCGCGAGCGAAACGACGGAAGACACGGCGAGTGCCGATACGAGCAGCGTGCGCGCGGCGATGCCGCGCAGGGAAAGAAGCGTCATGGCTGGATGAAGGTCGGTGAGAGCGGATACGCCGGATAAGGCCGGCGCGGGCCGAGTGCGATGCAAGTTTCGAACCAGCGGGGTCGTTGCGTACGCAACGCGCGGTATGGCGGAGCGATGGATCGATGCCGCGCGCATCGTCCACACGCACTGACTGCGTGTCGTGCAGCAATCCCGGCCGGCAGGTTGTTGCTTGCGCAACAGATGCGTAGGCGCAGGCTGCACGCCGCAAGTCGGGCATCGCGTTCCAGCGCCGCGTCAGCCGGCCCTCGAGATGCCCATCGCCGCGCTGGCACGATTGCTGCTGATTCGTCGACCGTGCGTCGCGGCGTTGCGACGCGAGCCCATCCGTTCAACCGATCAAGGAACCTTCCTCATGTCCGTCACCCAAGCCATCGACAGCGGCGAACTCGTGGCATTCGTCGAGCGCGCCACGCGCGAATTCGCGCAGGCCGAGCGCGTGCTGAAGGAAACGCGCACGCTCAGCGCCACCAACACGTTCCAGGCGTTTCAGCGCGTGCCGGGCACGGAGCTCGTCGTCGCGCTGTCGGCGCCGAGCCCGTGGGCCGCATCGCGGGAGATCCAGCCGGTCGTCGTGACGCTCGACGGCGACGTGCTGCACGGCGACGCGCGCGCGGGCGGCAACGGCCCGCGCTACGCGGGCGTATTCCGCGAGGTGCCGGAAGTCGACGTGGTGATTCATGTCCACGGCCCGTATCTCGGCGCATGGGCGAGCGCGCATCGTCCGCTGCCGATCCGTTACGCGCCGGCCGCGCGCTACACGCGGGCACGCGAAATCCCCGTCTACGTCGATCGCCGCCCCGGCGAGCCGCGCTTCATCGTCGACACGATCCGGCGCGATCCCGACGTGCCGGCGATCATCGAGGCGAACGGCGGCGCGACGTTCTGGGGCAAGTCGATCCTCGACGTGTCGAAGTACATCCTGATCCTCGAGGAAGCCGCGTACTTCCAGGCGCTCGCGGAACCGCTCGGCGGCTCGCTCGAATTCGGGCCGGGCGCGCTCGAACAGCAATGGAAGATGACCGGCCTCGCATGATGCCGCGCGGCGGCCGGCGCAATCCGGCCGCCGTCATACCGATAGCTCGATGAATTGGTTCGTGGCCGGCGTGCGCCTTGCTATCGTCGAACCTTCCCCGTTCAACACGCCGGTCGTGCCATGGCCATCTTCAGCTTGCCGGACCCGACTTCGCACGCGATCACGATTCGCGCGAAGGCACTGACGTTCGACGATCCCAAATCGCGGGTGCTGCTCGAACGCATCCAGCTCGTCGCACCGAGCGATGCGACGGTGCTCGTCACCGGCGAGAGCGGCACGGGCAAGGAGCTGATCGCGCGCCTCGTGCATTCGCTGAGCGAGCGTCACGACGGGCCGTTCGTCGCGGTCAACTGCGGGGCTTTTTCGGAAACGCTGATCGAAAGCGAGCTGTTCGGCCACGAGCGCGGCGCGTTCACCGGCGCGATCAACAGCCAGCCCGGCTGGTTCGAATCCGCGAATCGCGGCACGCTGTTTCTCGATGAAGTGGGCGACCTGCCGCTGTCCGCGCAGGTCAAGCTGCTGCGTGTGCTGCAGGAGCGCGAGGTGACGCCGGTCGGCTCGCGCAAGACCGTGAAGATCGACGTGCGGCTCGTCGCGGCGACCAACGTCAATCTCGAAGCCGCGGTGCGCGCGGGCAATTTCCGCGAGGATCTGTACTACCGGCTCAACGTCGTGAAGCTGAGCCTGCTGCCGCTGCGCGAGCGGCCCGGCGACATCGCGCCGCTGATCGAACACTTCATCGACACCTACGCGAAGCGGCTGCGCGTGGCCGCGCCGACGCTGACCGACGCTGCGCGCGCGCGGCTGCATGCGCATGCATGGCCCGGCAACATCCGCGAACTGGAGAACGTGATTCACCACGCGGTGCTGATCTGCGCAGGCGGCGCGATCGACGTCGGCGACCTGCAATTCTCCGCGCTGTCACTCGCACCTGACCCGGCCGACGCACCAGGTGCGACCGCCGCGCCGCCGCGCCGCGCGCGCGACGTGGCCGAAGCGACCGACGCGCTGCGCCACGCGGTGATCGAACTGCTGGATCTCGGCACGCCGGCGCTGTGGCAGCACATCGAGGACACCGTGTACCGCAGCGTGTTCGACTACAGCGAGCACAACCAGCTGCGGATGTCGCGCCTGCTCGACCAGTCGCGCAACATCGTGCGTGCCCGGCTCGCGCAGCTCGGCATCCTGAAGCCGCGCGACGCGGGCGACGGCGGCGACGCCGACACCGGCGCGCGGCTGCGCCGTCAGGCGTGATCGCGCCAGCGCAGCGCGCGCTGGGCGATCCGCTCGCATAACGTACTCATGCCGACGGCCAACGCCGTCACGCCGAGCACGCACACCAGCAGCACGTCGGCGCGCGCGCCGGCCTGCGCGTTCTGCATCAGGCTGCCGACGCCGGCGCCCGTATTGAACAGCAGCTCGCTGCTGGTCGCGGTGATCCACGCGAACGGCACGGCCTGCAGCACGCCCGCGAACAGGTCGGGCAACGCGCCGGGGATCAGCACGTCGCGCCACAGGCCGATGCGGGTCAGGCGATACGACTGCGCGAGTTCGACGTAGCGCGGATCGACGCGGCGCAATCCGTCGAAGCTGGCGGTGGTCATCGGGTAGAACGCGGCCAGCGCGATGATGAACACCTTCGCGAATTCGCCGGTGCCGGCCCACAGGCTCAGCAGCGGAATCAGCCCGAGCAGCGGTACGTAGCGCAGCGCCTGGAACGCCGGTTCGCCGAGCTTGCGTGCGAGCGTCGAGCGCGCCATCGCCGCGCCGAACACGAGCCCGAACGCGACGCCGAAGCCGAGCCCGAGCGTCGTGCGGCGCAGGCTCGCGCCGAGATCGGTCGTGAGTTCGCCGCTGCGCGCAAGTTCGACGAGCGCGGCGCCGACCTGCTGCAGCGGCACGAACGCATATTGATGGGCCGCGTCGCCGGACGAGGCGGTTTGCCAGGCGGCCAGCAGCAGCGCCGGTACGACGAGGCCGCGCGCGCGGCGGCGCAGCGGGGCGAGCGAGGCAACGCGGGTAACGAAGGTCATGCCGAAGCGGTTCCGGTCAGGGTCAGCGCGCGGGCGTCAGCCAGCGCAGCGCATAACGTTGGACGAGTGCGATCGAGCGGTCGAGCGCGAAGCCGATCAGCCCGATTACCGCGACGTCGACGAGTACCACGTCGAGCCGCAGCATCTGCCGGGCGAGTTCCATCATCTGGCCGATGCCGCTGTCCGCGCTGAGCAGCTCGACCGCGACGAGCGCGAGCCACGCACGCGCGAGCGCGATCCGCACGCCGGTGAGCAGCGGCGGCAGCGCGGCCGGCAGCAGCACGTCGCGCAGCAGCGCGAAGCGGCCGAGCCCGTAGTGGCGCGCCATCTCGACGAGATCGCGCGGCGCGTCGTGCACGCCCGTGTACGCGGCCAGCGCGACCGGGAAGAACACGGCCTTGCCGACCACGACGAGCTTCAACGGTTCGTCGACGCCGATCAGCAGGATCAGCAGCGGAATCAATGTGAGCGTGGGCAATTGCCGCAACAGGTCGAAGGTCGGCCGCAGGTAGTCGGCGAACAGCCGGCTGCGTGCGAGCAGGATGCCGAATGCGGCGCCGCTGGTCGCGCCGATCGCGAAACCGAGCACGAGGCGGTGCAGCGTGATCGACAGGTTGTCGCGCAGTTCGCCGGTGTCGAGCAGCGTGCGCAGCGTCGCCGCGAGGCGCTCGGGCGGCACGACGAGCTGCGGCGGAAACCAGCGCTGCGCGCTCGCGAGCCACCACAGCGCGGCGAATGCGACGGGCGTGATCCACCACAGCGCGTGGTGGCCGAGCCGCGCGACGCCCGGCAGGCGAACCGCCGCGCGCAAGCCGTTCGGCGCGAGGGCGCGCGTCGCCATCAGCGGCTCGCGACGCGCGGGGCGTCGGCGCGCCAGTAGCCGTCGAGGCCGAGCTGCTTGAGCGCGGTCGACACGAAGGTCGGCGCGAGCAGCGCGTTCACGTCGACCGGAGCGGACGTCAGCCCGGCCTGGCGGCTGTACGCGACGACATCGCGGTAATGGCCGGTCAACGCCGGCGTGAAGAGCGGCGTCCATTGCTCCTTCCACGGCGTCGCTTCGTCCGCGTATTCGCGGCGCACGACGCTTTCCGGCTGGCCGGACGCGCTCAGGATCTTCACGTACGCGTCGCGGTTCTGCGGCTGCGAGATCCAGTGCGCGGCCCGGACGTAGGCCGTCGCGACGATCTGCGTGATGTCGGGGTAGCGCCGCACGAAATCGTCGGACGCCCACAGTTCCGCGCGCATCTTCCAGTCGTCGGGCGCGTTCTTGGTCGACCAGATGATCTTGCCGACGTTCTTGTCGACGAGCGAATACGCGTCGGACAGCGTGAAGAAGCCGTCGACGCGGCCGGCCGCGACGGCCGCCGCGCCGGCCTGCGGATCGAGGTTATAGATCCTGAAGTCGGACAGCTTCAGCCCGTTCTCGGCGAGCAGCTTGCTGAACGGCACTTCCCACGGCCGGCCGCGATTGAGGGCGATGCGCTTGCCCTTGAGGTCGACGATCGACTTCGCGCTCGAGCCGGCCGGCACGACCAGATACGTGTTGCTGCCGACGCCGCCCGGCACGATCAGGCGCGTGTGCGTGCCCGACGCGTTGACGACCACCGACGGCAGGTCGCCGTAGCCGGCGAAATCGATGCTGCCGTTCGTGAATGCCTCGTTGACGAGCGTGCCGACCGCGGCGGTCGACACCGGCACCCATTGCAGCGTCACGTGTCGCGCGGCGAGCGCTTTTTCGAGCGACTTGTCGGCGTCGATCAGCGCGGATGCGCCCGCGTATTGCGTCTTGCCGCCGCTCGAATACGCGACGACGGCGATTCGCACGACCTTGGGCGCGTCTTGCGCGTGGGCGGCGGGCGTGACGAATGATGCGACGGCCAATGGCAGCGCGGCGAGCAGCGCGCGCAGCGGGCGATGCAGCGACGCGAGGGAGAGTGTGGGTTTCATGATGGTCCGGAGCAGTGAACGTGAAAGGGGCTCACGCGCGCTTCTGCAACGACGGCCGCAGCACGTCGGCGAGCGGGCGCGGATCGATCCAGTCGGCGACGTCGAAATCGGCTTCCAGAAAACCGTGGTCGTGCAGGAACGTCTTGAACTCGTCGAGCGCGGCGACCGATTCGTCGTCGAGATTGATGCCGAGATGCCGGTGCAACTGGTTGCCGTACGCGGCGCGTACCCAGTCGATCGACGACGCGGTTTCGCCGGCCACGTAGTGCGCGGTTTCGTCGGGATGCGTGCCGGCCCATTCGCCGGCGGCGACCACGAGTTTCAGGAAGCCGGCGACGATGTCGGGGTGGTTCGCGAGCACGTCCGCGTTGACGGTCAGCGGGCGCGGCGTGCCGTTGTTGTTGCGGATCGAGCGCTCCGGATGAAAGCCGATGTCGATCACGACGTGCGCGCCGATCAGTTGCGCGATCTCGAGGCCCGTCGAGCCCTTCACGTAGATCGCATCGACTTCGCCGCGCAGCAGCGCGCCGGCTTCGGCCGCATACAGCGCACGGCTCGAAAAGCCTTGCGGTGACGCGAACAGGCTCGCCGCGCGCGCCGGGCCGACGGCTTGCAGCGTGCGGGCGCGCACGTCGACGCGTTCGACGTCGCCGAGCGTCAGCCCGTCGAGGCTCAGCGCATTGACGAAGCCGCGCAGCGCCGACGCGCGAAAGATGTCGATGCGATCGTCGGGGCGGCTCGGAATCGCGATCCGGCGCCCGCGCAACGCCTTCACGGAGCGGATGCCCGACTCGGGGCGCGCGAGGATCAGCTGCGATTCGTCGACCCACGACAACCCGATCACGCGTGTGTTCGCGTCGTTCGAGCGCGCCCACATCGCGGGGATGCTGCCGCCCTGGCGAAACGACTGCGCGAGCGTGTGGTCGCTGATCGACGACACGTCGTGCCGCGTGGCGCCGCGTGGCGAGCGGATCGCGACGCCGTCGGCCGACGTCTCGCCGTTGAGCCAGCCGAGGTGCACGGCGATGCCGAGCGGCGTCGGCACCGGCGATCGGGCGTACCAGAACGTCTGCTGCTTGTCCGATGACGAATCGGGCCTGTCTGTCATGTGTGAGATTCCCCTGTCTGGGTAAGCGTGGTCGAGGCGCGGTGTCGCCCGCGCGGGCCGTTCCACGTTGCAAGTTCCGGGCCAGTGAACGGCAACCGCCGTGCGGCCGCTGCCGCGGGCCGCGCGGGCGATGCGCGGCATGGCGGCAGTTCCCTGCGTTGTTGCGTGAGCAACAGTCGGGTCGGGCGCTGTTGCGCGCGCAGCACCGGTGCGGCGGAAGCAGCAGCGGCACGGGTGCGTGTCGCGACATGTCCGGCGGCACCCGGCGCACATGATTCGAATCGTCGCGCACGCCCGACCCGCAAGGCGCCGCGCGCATTCGCCGGCGGCTTCGCGCATGTCGCGGCGAACCCGTTGGCACACCGCGTGCTTTACAGCGCTGCAAACGCGCGGCACGCCGGTGCCGCACGCAATCCGAACGGGCCGACAAGGAGAATCCCGATGGCTGTTGAATTTCTGTGGCGCCTGCCGATGCACGGCGACGGCCGGCGCGCACACGATCTGCATACGCGCGGCGAATGGAATCGCCAGCGCGCGTCGCGCGTCGCACCGAAAGTCGACGACGACGCGTTCGGCTACATCGACTATCTGTCGCAGGTCGCGCGCGCGGCCGATATCGCCGGCTTCCACGGCGCGCTGATTCCGATCTTCCGCTTCACCGAGGAACCGTGGGTCGTGGCGGCCGCGCTGGCGCGCGAGACGCGCCGGCTGCGCTTGCTGATCGCGCTGCAGCCGCATTTCGTGCATCCGGTCTATGCGGCGCAGATGGCCGCGAGCCTGCAGCGGATCAGCCGCGGCCGCGTCGAATGGAACGTCGTCACGGGCGGCGGCGGGCCGGACCAGCGTGCGTACGGCGACTTCATCGATCACGACAGCCGCTATGCGCGCACCGACGAATTCCTCGACGTCGTGAAGGGCGTCGCGGCCGGCGCGCCGTTCACGTTCGACGGCCGCTTCTATCGCGTCGAGGAGGGCGGCCTGCTGCCGCCGCTGAGCGGCCAGAAACCGCCGCGGATCTATCTGGCCGGCGCGAGCGACGCGGCGCTCGCGGTCGCCGCGAAGCACGGCGACGTGCACCTGAGCTGGGGCGAGCCGCTCGCGAAGCAGAAGGAAGTGATCGATGCGGCGCGCCGCGCGCTCGACCGGCAGAACGCCGAGCGCGATCTGCGCTTCGGCATGCGCATCGACATCCTGGCGCGCGAGACCGAGGAGCAGGCGTGGGCCGAGCTGCGGCAGATGTTCGCGACGGTGGGCGACACGACGCGCAACGGCTTCGGCGGGCGCGGCGCAGCGTCGGAATCGGTCGGCGCGAAACGCCAGTTCGCGCTGCACCAGGGCAACACGCAGCACTTCGACGACCTGATCGTCGGCCCGAACCTGTGGGCCGGGATGTCGCAGATCCGTGGCGGCCCCGGCTGCGTGATCGTCGGCAGCCACGAGCAGGTGGCCGAGCGGCTCGCGGAGTACGTCGAGATCGGCGTGTCGACGTTCATCCTCGCGAGCAACCCGCATCTCGAAGAAGCGTACCGCGTGGGCGAGGAAGTGCTGCCGCTCGTCGACGGCGCGCTGAACGCGCGCGGCACGCAGGCGGCGCTGCGCGTGGCCGGCGCCTGAGCGCGGCGGCCCGCCGCCACGCACCCATGACAACGACAAGGACACTCACCATGACGACACTCGCTGCGCAGGCCACGGCTTGCGACGCACTCTGGTACACGCGCTGCCCGGTGCCGACCGCGCTCGGCATCGCCGTGCATCGCGGCTGGTTCGACGAGGAGTTCGGGCCGGACGGCATCGCACTCCATTCGCTGCAGGAGACGGCCGACGCCGACAAGCGCGAATCGCACTTCGATCACAGCCTGCCGCACTCGTTCCGGCAGGGCGGCAACATTCCCGCGCTGTGGGCGCGGGCCCGCGGCGCCGATACGCGCGTGATCGGCCTGTCGTGGACCAACGAATTCCAGGCGATCGTCACGCTGCCCGAGCGCGGCATCCGCACCGCGCGCGACCTGCGCGGCCGGCGGCTCGGCTTGCCGCGCCATCCGATCAGCATCGACTTCTGGCGCGCGGCCGCGCTGAAGGGGTTCCTGAGCGCGCTCGAGCTGGAAGGGCTCGGCCACGGCGACGCCGAATGGGTCGACCTGCCCGACACGCGCGAGCGCCACACCGGGCCCGCGTCGTTCACGCGCGGCCCGCACGAATACGGGCTCGAAATCGCGGCGCTCGTGCGCGGCGACGTCGACGCGGTGTTCGTGAAGGGCGTGGCCGGGCTGGAAACCGTGCATCTGATCGACGCGCAGGTCGTCATCGATCTCGGCGCGCATCCCGATCCGCTGGTGCGGATCGGCAACGGCACGCCGCGCACGCTGACCGTCGACCGCGCGCTGATCGACGCGCGCCCCGATCTCGTGAGCCGCTTCCTGTCGGTCGTGGTCGGCGCGGGCGACTGGGCCGCGCGCCATCCGGCGGAGACGGTCGCGTATATCGGCCGTGAAACGCGTGCATCCGACGAGTGGGTGCGCTACGCGTATGGCGCGGACGTGCATCGCCATCTGGAAACCGGGCTCGCGCCGACGTCGATCGACGGGCTGGTCGCGTTCAAGGATTTTCTCGTCGAGTGGGGCTTTCTCGAACACGATTTCGACGCGCGCGCGTGGATCGATCCGGCGCCGTTCACGCAGATCGACCGGCACCGCCATGCGTGGGTCGCGTAGCGCGCCGCGGCGTGTCATTGCAAGGAGTCGAACATGACAGGGCTGACGATCGAATACGGCGTGCCGCCCGCGCGCCGGCATGCGGCACGTGCGGCGCCGCGCACGGTGGCGGCGGTTGCGCGTCCGCCGTCGCTGCCGCCGTCCGCGCAGGTCGACGCACGGGCCGCACCGGCGAACGGATGGCGTGGCGCGGCGGCGATTGCGCTGGCGATCGCGGCGCTGCATGCGGGCGTCGCGCTGCTGGCCGCGCGCGTGCCTGCCGCACCGCCCGTGCAGCCGCCGCGGCCGTTGCCGATGACGGTCGAGCTGACGCGGCCGCCCGAACCGCTGCCGCAGGCCGCGCACCCGCCGCCGCCGGTCGTGTCGCCGAAGCCGTTGAAGCAGGCGCCGACCCCGCCGAAGCCGCGCGCGGCCGTACCGCGTCCGGCGCCGGCTGCCACGCCGCAGGCGACGCGCGAAGCCGCACCTGCACCCGCGCCGGCGACGCCGGCCGTCGCCGCGCCCGCTGCCCCGGTTCAGGCGCCCGCGCCCGCACCCGCCGTACCCGTGCGCGAAACCGCGCCGATCGGCGACGCGGCGTACCTGCGCAACCCGGCGCCCGACTATCCGGCGTTCGCGCAGGACCAGGGCTGGGAAGGGCGCGTCGTGCTGCGCGTGCACGTGCTCGCGAGTGGCACGCCCGATTCGGTCGAGGTCCGCACGAGCAGCGGCCGCCGCCTGCTCGACAGCGCGGCGGTGGCTGCCGTGAAGCGCTGGACCTTCGTCCCCGCGAAGCGCGGCGACGAAGCGGTCGACGGCTGGGTGAACGTGCCGATCGATTTCAAGCTGGGCTGACCCGCCGGGCCGCCCGCCACATTTTTCAAGGAGCTCACATCATGAACGCTATCCCGACCACCTTCATCGTCCAGGGCGCGCTCTGGCTGCTCGTCGTTTTCTCCGTCGTCACGTGGACGCTGATCGTCGTGAAGGCCATCCAGAGCCTGCGCTCGAGCGCGCGCAACCGGCGTTACGTCAGCGCGTTCTGGGCCGCGAACAGCTTCCACGACGCGGCCACGCTCGACGGCGCGAACAGCCCGGTGGGCGAACTCGCCGCGACGGGCTTCGACGCACTGCGACGCGCCGACGAGAGCAGCGCGCACGATCTCGAACACAGCTGGAGCCGTCATGACCTGCTCGAACGCCATCTGCGCCAGCAGATCCACAACGCGCGCCGGCGCGAGGAAGCGGGGCTCGCGGTGCTCGCGTCGATCGGCAGCACCGCGCCGTTCGTCGGGCTGTTCGGCACCGTGTTCGGCATCATCCATGCGCTGACCGCGATCACGCACAGCGCGTCGGCGAGCATCGACGTCGTGGCCGGGCCGATCGGCGAGGCGCTGGTCGCGACCGGCATCGGCATCGCGGTCGCGGTGCCGGCCGTGCTCGCGTACAACTTCTTCGTGCGCCGCGTGAAGGCCGCGTCGGCCGATCTCGACGCGTTCGCGACCGACTTCGTCACGCTCGCGCAGAAAGCCGGCTTCCGCGTGCCGGCCGCCGTGCCCGCCGCCACGCCGGCGCGCCGTTCCGACGACACCCGCCAGGAGGCGTTCGCATAATGGCCTTCTCGTCCTCCTCCGACAACGACGACGTGCTCAGCGAAATCAACATCACGCCGCTCGTCGACGTGATGCTCGTGCTGCTGGTCGCCTTCATCGTCACCGCACCGCTGCTGAACAACGCGGTGCACGTGAATCTGCCGAACACCGTCGCCACCGCGCCGGCCGACCGCAAGCCGAACGTGACCGTGAGCGTCGACGGCAAGGGCGTCGTGTACCTCGACAAGCGCGCGGTCGCGCTCGACACGGTGCCGGCCGAGCTGGCCGCGCTGAAGGCCGGCCGGCCCGACGTCGCGCTCGACCTGCAGGCCGACGAGCACGTGCCGTACGGCACCGTCGCGAAGCTGATGGCCGCGATCGAGCACGCCGGTATCACGCGATTGTCGGTGCTCACCGCGCCGCGCGGCTGACGCGCGTTTCACGACTCCTTTTTTGCGAACGCATTCATGAGCACCACGGCTTCACACAACGTTCAGTCGATCTGGTACACGCGCTGTCCGGTGCCGACACCGCTCGGCATCGCCGCGCATCTCGGCTGGCTGGATCACGAATTCGCCGGCGACGGCATCACCGTGCGCGCGCTGCAGGAAAGCCAGCACGCGGCGCTGCATCACGCGCACGTCGACCATTCGCTCGACAACGCGTTCCGGCAGGGCGGCAGCATTCCGGCGCTGTGGGCGCGTGCGTCCGGCGCCGACACGCGCGTGGTCGCGCTGACCTGGGTCGACGAGGCCCAGGCGATCGTCGCGCTGCCGGAAGCCGGCCTCGCGCGGCCGAAGGACCTGCGTGGGCGCCGCATCGGCCTGCCGCGCCGCGACGGCGAGCGGATCGACATCTTCCGCGCGGCGGCGCTGCGCGGCTTCGTGAGTGCGCTGTCGCTCGACGGGCTCGGCCCCGGCGACGTCGAATGGGTCGACGTACCGGCATCGAACCTGCGCGCGCCGGTGGCGACGCCCGCGACCCGCGACGCGGCGTTCAGCCATCCGGCGAGCCTGTCGAGCCGGCGGCTCTATGCGGCCGAGGCGGCCGCGCTGGTGCGCGGCGACGTCGACGCGATCTACGTGAAGGGTTCGCTCGGGCTCGAAACCGCGCACCTGATCGGCGCGCAACCGGTGGTCGACATCGGCTTTCATCCCGATCCGCAGATCCGCATCAACAACGGCTCGCCGCGCCCGCTGACCGTCAATGCGTCGACGCTCGAACGCCATCCCGACATCGTCAGCCGCTTTCTCGCACGCGTGACCGACGTCGAAGGGTGGGCGCGCGAGCACGAGCACGAAGTGCTCGGCTATCTCGGCCGCGAGACGGGGTCGGGCCACGACTCGCTGCGGCTCGCGTACGGCGTGGACGTGCACCGGCGGCTGCGCACGGATCTCGACGAAGCGTCGATCGCCGCGCTCGATGATTTCAAGCGCTTTCTGGTCGACTGGCGGTTCCTGCCCGCCGACTTCGACGTGCGCGCGTGGATCGACCGGCGCGCGCTCGACGGCATCGCGACGCTGTCGCGGTGAGCACGCCGGCACGCGTCGCCGACGCATGGCGGCGCGAGCGCTTCACCGGCGGCTTCATGCTGCTCGCGCTCGCGAGCGGCACGACGATCAGCATGGCGCAGCTCGCGACGACGCTGTATGCGCTGGCGCTCGGCGTCGACGACGCGCGGCTCGGCATCATCGCCGCGATGGAGCCGCTCGGCATCGCGCTGATGACGTTGCCGGCCGGGCTGCTGGTCGCGCGCTACGGTGCGCGCCGCGTGTACTTCGCCGCCAGCATGGGGCCGATGCTGCTCAATCTCGTCGTGCCGTTCACGGGCGCGTGGCCGCTGATCGCGCTCACGCAGGGGCTGATCGGGCTGTGCATCCCGTTCCGGATCGTGTCGATCAACGGCGTGTTTCTCGCGCGGCTCGCGCAGATCGGCCTCGCCCGCGCGGGCTGGTATCGCGCGGCGATGTCGATCGGCACCGGGATGGTGGGGCCGTGGCTCGCGAGCGGGCTGATCGGCACGCACGGTGCGGTCGCGACGTTCTGCGTGGCGTCGGCGAGCTTCGCGGGGATGGCGCTGTTCAGCCGCGGGTTGCTCGGCGAGGCGGCGCCACCGTCTCCCGGCGCGTCACGTCGAACCGGCGGCCTGCGCGCGCTGTTCGCGCTCGCGTGGAGCCGCGGCATCCGCGAGCAGCTCGTCGTGGAAGCGGTGAACAGCGCGACGCGCGCGCTCGTCGGCACCTATACGGTGGTGCTCGCGATCCAGTCGCTCGGCCTCACGCAGACGCGTGCCGTCGCACTGCTGACATTGCAGGGCGCGGTCGCGGTGATCGCGCTGTTCGGGCTCGGGCACGTCGCGCAGCGCATGACCGAGCGCCGCTGTCATGCACTCGGCCTCGCGGGCGGCATGGCCGGGCTGCTCGCGCTCGGCCTCGGGCGCGATCCGTGGATCGTCGGTGCAGGGCTCGCCGCGCTGTGCGCCGGCTCGTCGCTGCTGCATCTCGTCAACATGCAGCATCTCGGCCGTCATCCGGCCGACAAGAGCCAGGTATCGAGCCTCTACAACCTCGCGTCGATGACCGGCGCGTTCTGCGGCCCGCTGGTCGGCAGCGCGCTCGCGCCGCTCGTCGGGTTGCGGGCCGTATTTCTGTGCTGGCTGCCGGTCGTCGTGCTGGTCGCACTCGCGCTGCGGCTCGCACATGGGCGTCGCGGCGCGACGCAAGCGCTGCCTGCGAAGCTGTCCTAACGAATTCGGCATCGTGCGGTGTTGCGTGACCAGCAATTTTCCGCTTACACAGATGCGCATGCAGCAACACGGGCGCAGCAGGCCCGCCGCGCGCCCCGTGCGACGGGCCTGTCGATGCTGGCATCCGAATTGCATGAGAGAACCCGTGCGTCGCGCACGCACTGCGTTCAACCGATCAAACAGGATGACTCATCGATGTTCAGGAAAAAACTAATCGTCACCGCGCTGGGGGGACTGCTGACGGGCGGCGTCGTATCGTCGCCCGCATGGGCGGAAGATGGCGCGGCGACGGCGGGGGCGCCGGACGCGAAGCCGGCGCAACAGGCATCGGACGATGCGGCCGCGGCCGCACCGAAGGCGGTGCGTGCGGACCGCGGTACGGCCGTACGCGAAACGAACCTCGGCACGGTGACCGTGACGGCGCGCCGGCGCAAGGAGCGCATCCAGGACGTGCCGGTCGCGGTCAGCGCGCTGAGCGGCGATGCGATCAAGAACAACGAGCTGCGCGTGATCAACGACGTGACGAAGTACGTGCCGAACTTCACCGGGCAATCGACCGAGGGCCGCGAACGGCCGCGCTGGTTCCTGCGCGGCGTCGGCAGCAACGATCCGTCGGACCTGTCGCTGAGCCCGATCGGCGTGTACTTCGACGACGTGTACATCAACAGCGTGTTCGGGCAGGGCTTTCCGCTGTTCGACCTCGACCACATCGAAGTGCTGCGCGGGCCGCAGGGCACGCTGTGGGGCAAGAATACGGTCGGCGGCGCGCTCAACATCACGTCGCAGAAGCCGACGTTCGACGTGAGCGGCTACGGCAAGCTCGGCTTCGGCCAGTACAACAGCCGGCTCGCGGAAGCGGCGATCGGCGGGCCGATCGGCAAGAACGACGTGCTGGCCGCGCGCGTGTCGGTGTATCACGAGAATGCCGACAGCTTCTACACGAACACGGTGCAGCAGGGGCGCTTCGGCGGCTTCCACGACAACGCGGTGCGCTTCCAGGTGCTCGCCGTGCCGACGTCGGACACCGATTTCCTGTTCAACATCCATGGCCGCAACTACACGGGCGGCGGCAACGCATGGCACGCGGAAGGCGCGGGGCGCGGCGGCACGAACCAGTTCGGCTTCGTCGGGTCGAGCGATCCGTATACGGTGTCGCTCAATGCGCCGTCGAGCGATCACATCTCGACGTGGGGCACGTCGCTGACCGCGCACTGGCGCATCAACCCGGCGGTGTCGCTGACGTCGATCACCGCGTTCGAAGGGCTGCACCGCTGGTACCAGGACGACGAGGACTATTCGCCGTTCGATGCGGCGCGCTCGCACGACCGCCTGTCGAGCCGGCAGTTTTCGCAGGAATTCCGGCTCGAATCGCCGCAGAGCGACCGCCTGAGCTGGATCGTCGGCACGCATCTGTTTACCGAGCAACTGGCCGAGCAGGGCGCCGGCGGCGGGCTGCCGGGCTCGCCGTCGCCCGCGTACTACCACCTGACGGATCTCACGCAGCACACGCAGAGCGCGGCGATCTTCGGCAGCGTCAAGTACCGGTTCACCGACCGCTTCAACGTGACGGGCGGGCTGCGTTACACGATCGAGCGCAAGACCATCAACCTGACCGGGCTGCAGGATACCGGCAACGTGACGTTCAGCGATCCGAACAGCTGGTGGTCGCCGTCGTCGGTGTCGTCGCCGCTCGCGGTCAGCGCGCGGCAGAACCAGACCAACACCTGGCGCGCGCCGACCTGGGACCTCACGCCCGAATATGCGCTCAGCAGCAACGTGCGCGCGTATTTCCGCTATGCGCGCGGCTTCCGCTCGGGCGGCTACAACGGCAACGCCTATACGCAGAGCACGGTGTCGACCGTGTCGCCGGAGTACCTGACCGATTACGAGGTCGGCATCAAGAGCGAATGGTTCGACAAGCGGCTGATCGTCAACGCGAGCGTGTTCCACTACGACTATCGCGACATCCAGGTGTTCGCGCTGGCGCCGAACCCGTTCGGCGGGCCGCCGGTGTCGACGCTGTCGAATGCGGGGCAGGGGCGCGCGGACGGCTTCGAGCTGGAGCTGAAGGCGCAGCCGGTCAACAGCCTGTACCTGTTCGCGAACCTCGGGATGCTGAACACGCGCTACACGGAATTCCGCAACGTGCCGACGGCCGTGGGCAACTCGTTCGCACGTTCGCCGCATACGACGCTGAACGCGGGCTTCGACTATCGCGTACCGGTGTCGTTCGGCACGCTGACGGCGGGCGGCGACGTGAACTACCGCAGCCGCGAGTACTTCAGCGCGACGCGGCAGACGATGCCGCAGCTGTGGCAGGGCGGCTATACGGTGCTGAACGCGCATGTGTCGTACACGACGCCGAACCAGAAGTACATCGTGACCGGCTACGTGACGAACCTGACGAACAAGGTCTACAAGAAGCTCGAGCTGTTGCCGTCGTATGGCGCGTATCCGACGCTGTACGGCGATCCGCGCACGGTCGGGATCACGCTGACCGCGAAGATCTGACGCTGACGGGAGACGCCTGCCGCGGCGCCGGCGCCTGGCGCGTCGAGCCGCGGTACGTCGTCCCTGCACGCATCACGACGCGACGCGAATCACCACCTTGCCGAAGTGCTGCCCCGATTGCAGGTGCGCATACGCTTGCGGCGCTTCGTCGAAGCCGAACACGCGATCGACCACCGGCTTGATCCGCTTCGCGTCGACGAGCCGGACGACGTCGTCGAGCATCGCGCGGCTGCCGACCATGAAGCCGTGCAGTTGCTTGACGCCGCCGATCAGCGGCAGCAGATCGAGTACCGGCCCGCCGAAGCTGCTGAGGCCCCCGATGATCGACACGATGCCGCCGAGCTTCGTCGCGGCGATCGAGCGCGGCAGCGTATCGCGGCCGCCGACTTCGACGACGAGATCCGCGCCCGCGCCGCCGGTGAGCCGCAATACTTCATGTTGCCATTCGGGCGTCGTCCGATAGTTGATCGTTGCGTCCGCACCGAGTGCGCGGGCGCGTTCGAGCTTCGCATCGCTCGACGACGTGACGATCGTGCGCAACCCCGTGGCCTGCGCGAGCTGCAGCGCGATGATCGATACGCCGCCCGTGCCGAGCAGCACGACGGTCGCGCCCGGCTTCAATCCGCCGCCGACGAACAGCGCGTTCCACGCGGTGATGCCCGCGCACGACAGCGTCGCCGCTTCGTCGTAGTCGAGATGCGGGGGAATCGCGACCAGCGCGGTTTCGTCGGCGACGAAGCGTTCGGCCAGCACGCCGTCGAATTGCGCGCCGGGCGAACCCGACACTTTGTGCGGCGTCGGCGGCCCGTCGATCCAGCGCGGGAAGTAGGTGTTGATCACGCGGTCGCCCGGCCTGAAGCGCGTGACGTCGCGGCCGGTCTCGACCACTTCGCCGGCGCCGTCGGCGACCGGGATCAGCGCTTCCTTGCCGATACCCAGATAGTCGCCGCGCGCGAACATCAGGTCGCGATAGTTCAGCGCGGCCGAGTGGATCTTCACGACGATGTCGGTCGGCCCGACCGCGCGCGGCGTCGCGTCGATACGCCCGAGCCCGGCAATGCCGTCGCCCGGTTTGAGGTGCCATGCATGCATGTCGACTCCTTTTCGAGATAGTCCGGACTATCATAGTGTTGCGCAGGTAGACGCATTGGCGAGAATTCGGCCAACGATTGTCGCCGGCATGGAAACAACCCTGTCATCGCACCGGAGCGGAGCGGCATGGATGAACGGCTGAGAGGTGTCGCCGAATTCGTCGACGTGGTGGAATCGGGCAGCTTCGCAGCGGCGGCGCTGCGCCTCGGCATGACGCGCTCGGCCGTCGCGAAGATCGTCGCGCGGCTCGAACTGCGTCTCGGCGCGCGGCTCCTGCAGCGCACGACACGCCAGCTCGGCCTGACCGACGAAGGGCTCGTCTATTACGAGCAGTGCCGGCGGCTGCTGGCCGAACTCGGCGAAACGGAAGCCGCGCTCGACGCGGGCCGTCGCGAGCCGGCCGGGCGCGTGCGCGTCAGCGTGCCCGTGCTGTTCGGGCGGCAGTGCGTGGCGCCCGTCGTGCGGCGTCTCGTCGAGCGCCATCCGCGGCTCGAAATCGACATGTCGTTCAGCGATCGCGTGGCCGACCTCGTCAACGACGGTTTCGACCTGGCCGTGCGCATCGGCGAGCTGGCCGATACGAGCGCGCTGGTCGGCCGCAAGCTCGGCGTGCAGCGCATGGGCATCTGCGCATCGCCCGCGTATCTCGCGCGTCACGGCCGGCCGTCGGGGCTCGACGAACTGGCGTCACACGTCGGCATCGCGTATTCGCGCGGCGGACAGCCGACACCATGGCGAGTCATCGGCGCGGACGGCGCGGTGCACGACCATCGCGCGGCCGGCCGCCTGCGGTTCGACGACCTGCAGGCGATCGCCGATGCGGCCGCCGCCGGCGCGGGCCTGGCGTGGCTGCCGTGCTGGCTGATGGCGCCGTACTTGCGCGACGGCCGTCTCGCGCTCGTGATGGACAGCAACAGCGTGTCGGGCGCCGAGGTGTTCGCGGTGCGGCCGGCGGCGCGCCACGTGCCGTCGAAGGTGCGGGCCGTCGTCGATGCGCTGGTCGACGAGATTCCGCACATGCTGGCGTCCGACGACGCAAACGGGGTACGCGCATGACGACGGCGCGACAACCCGGTTGGCCGCGCATCGCGCCCGCTCGTGTCTCATATATCGAGAACACATCCCGGTAATTGACGCGAATTTCACGGGGCTCCTAGACTGGCCTGCATGACGCCGCGCCTCACGCGAGACGATCCAGGAGACATGCCGATGACCGCCACCGCCCCGCAGTTGCACGCCGCGACGATGCGACGCCTGAACCTGCGCCTGATTCCGTTCCTGATGCTGCTGTACCTCGTCGCGTATATCGACCGCTCGAACATCTCGGTCGCGGCGTTGCAGATGAATGCCGACCTCGGTCTCAGCGCCGAAATGTACGGGCTCGGCGCGGGGTTGTTCTACGTGACCTACATCCTGTTCGAGGTGCCGAGCAACCTGTTCCTCGCGCGGGTCGGCGCACGCCGCTGGATCGCGCGGATCATGATCACGTGGGGCATCGTCGCGGCCGCGATGAGCGCGGTGCATACACCGGGGCAGCTCTACGCGATGCGCCTGCTGCTCGGCGCGGCCGAAGCCGGCTTCACGCCGGGCATCATCTACTACCTGTCCGCGTGGTATCCGCAGAGCGACCGGGCGCGTGCGATGTCGTTCTTCTACATCGGCGCGACGCTCGCGTCGGTGATCGGGCTGCCGCTGTCCGGCGCGCTGCTGAACCTGAACGGCGTGCTCGGCGTCGAGGGCTGGCGCTGGCTGTTCCTGCTCGAAGGCGTGCCCGCACTGCTGCTCGGGTTCGTCGTGCTGCGCCGCCTGCCCGATACGCCCGCGCACGCGCGCTGGCTGCCGGCCGACGAGCGCGCGTGGCTCGAAGCGACGCTGCGCGACGGCGCGCCGCGCGAGCATCTGTCGCATGGCGTCGCATTGCGGCGTGCGTTCGGCGACGGCAAGGTGTGGGCGCTCGCCGCGTTCTGGTTGTTGCAGGCGTTCGGCACGATCGGCCTGACGTTGTTCCTGCCGCTGCTCGTGAAGAGTCTGTCGGGGCAGTCGAGTTTCGCGGTCGGCAGCCTGTCCGCGCTGCCGTTCCTGTTCGCATGCGTCGCGATGTATCTAAATGGCCGGCATTCAGATCTCGGCGGAGAACGCGCGCTGCATCTCGGCGTGCCGATGCTGTTGGCCGGTGCGTTGCTGGTCGCGGCGATCTACACGCCGGTGCTGCCCGTCGCGTATGCGCTGCTGGTGTTCGCGGTCGGCTTGAATTGGGCCGCGACGCCGGTGTTCTGGGCCGTGACGACCGAATACGTGTCGGGCCTCACGGCGGCCGCGTCGATCGCGCTGATCAACGCGGTCGCGAACATCGCGGGGCTCGCGCTGCCGCCGGTGATGGGGCGGATCAAGGACGTCACGCATTCGTACGATCTCGCGCTGCTGCTCGTCGCGGTCGCGTTGCTGGCGGGCGGTGTGCTCGCATTGCGGATCGCGTCGCGGCGCGCGATGCCGGTGGCGGCGGGGCGGGTTGGGTGAGCGACTGGCGAGTGTGAGGGTGACGCATCGAACGCGACGAGAAGGCATCGACCGTACGCGTTTCTCGTCGCTGCGGCACAATCGGGCGGAGCACGCGCGCGCCGGGTGACCACAAGGCGCGTTGCGCCATTTCCTCCGGATTCCTTCCCAAGGGCACGCCCATGTCATCCCGCACTTATCTCGTCACCGGCGCATCACGCGGCATCGGCCTCGCGATCAGCACCACGCTCGCCCGACGCGGCCATCGCGTCGTCGGTCTCGCGCGGCACGCGCAGGGCATCGACTTCCCCGGCGAATTGCTCGCGTGCGATCTCGCCGATATCGAACAGACCGCCGCGACGCTCGCGCGGATCGGCGAACGCCACCATGTCGACGGCATCGTCAACAACGCGGGCATCGTGCTGCCGCAACCACTCGGAAAGATCGATTTCCAGTCGTTGCAGACCGTGTTCGATCTCAACGTGCGGGCCGCGATCCAGGTCACGCAGCATTTTGCCGATGCGATGAAGGCGCGCGGCTACGGGCGCATCGTCAACATCTGCAGCCGCGCGATCTTCGGCAGCCTCGACCGCACCGCGTATTCCGCCGCGAAGAACGCGCTGGTCGGCTGCACGCGCACGTGGGCGCTCGAACTCGCCGAACACGGCGTGACCGTCAACGCGGTGGCGCCGGGCCCGATCGAGACGGAACTGTTCCGCCAGACGCGGCCGGTCGGCAGCGAAGCCGAGCGCAAGGTGCTCGCGACGATTCCCGCGCGCCGGCTCGGCACGGCCGACGACGTCGCGGCCGCCACCGTGTTTTTCTTGTCGGACGAAGCCGGTTTCGTCACCGGGCAGGTGCTATCGGTGGACGGCGGCGGCAGCCTCGGCGGGCGCAGTTGATGCACGGCTGCGCGACGCGTGGCGGACGATACGCGCCGCATATTCCCCCACCCCGTTAGCATGTGACGAATCCGACTTTGGGCGCCGCACGAGCGACGCTAAGATCGCCGATCCCGTAGATCGAGCGTCAACAATAATGAAAAAGTCCGCGTCGCCGTTGCATGCTTTTCGTTTCCGTGTCGTCTGCGCCGCGATTGCCGGCGCGGTGTCGCTCGCGTCGTGCGGCGGCGTCGACAGCGACGCGCCGCCGTCGCAGGCCGGCGTCACGCCGACGCCCACCCCGACCCAGGCCGCGAAACGCCCGAACATCCTGTACATCATGGCCGACGATCTCGGCTATTCCGACATCCATGCGTTCGGCGGCGAGATCAACACGCCGAACCTCGACGCGCTCGTCGCATCGGGCCGCATCCTGTCGAACCATCACACGGGCACCGTCTGCGCGATCACGCGCGCGATGCTGGTGTCCGGCACCGATCACCATCTCGTCGGCGAAGGCACGATGGGCGTGCCGACCGACGAGCGGCGCGGGCTGCCCGGCTACGAGGGCTACCTGAACGATCGCGCGCTGTCGTTCGCGCAACTGCTGAAGGACGCCGGCTATCACACGTATATCGCGGGCAAGTGGCACATCGGCTCGGGCATCGTCGGCAGTGCGACGGGCAGCGGGCAGACGCCCGACCAGTGGGGCTTCGAGCGCAGCTACGTGCTGCTCGGCGGCGCGGCGACGAACCACTTCGCGCACGAGCCGGCCGGCTCGTCGAACTACACGGAAGACGGCCGCTACGTGCAGCCGGGCCAGCCCGGGCAGCCGGGCGGCACGGGCGGCAGCCCGGCCGTGTTCTATTCGACCGATTTCTATACGCAGAAGCTGATCTCGTACATCGATGCGAACAAGCAGGACGGCAAGCCGTTCTTCGCGTACGCGGCCTACACGTCGCCGCACTGGCCGCTGCAGGTGCCCGATCCGTGGCTGCACAAGTACGCGGGCGTGTACGACGCCGGCTACGATGCGATCCGCAACGCGCGGATCGCGCGGCAGAAGGCGCTCGGCCTGATTCCGGCCGATTTCAAGCCGTTCGACGGGCTGCCCGAGACGACGGTCGCCTCGCCCGCGACCGCGAACAACGGCACGGCCAGCGCGAAGTACATCAACGCGGTGCATTCGGCCGCCGACGGCTACAGCGACTACGGCCCCGGCAAGGTCGACAAGCTGTGGTCGAGCCTGTCGCCGGCCGAGCGCAAGGCGCAGGCGCGCTACATGGAGATCTACGCGGGGATGGTCGAGAACCTCGACTACAACATCGGCCTGCTGATCCAGCACCTGAAGGACATCGGCGAATACGACAACACGTTCATCATGTTCCAGTCGGACAACGGCGCGGAAGGCTGGCCGATCGATTCCGGCGCCGACCCGACCGCGACCGACACCGCGAACGCGCAGGAGCCGACCTATTCGGCGCTCGGCACCGACAACGGCAAGCAGAATGCGCAGCGCCTGCAGTACGGGCTGCGCTGGGCCGAAGTGAGCGCGGCGCCGTTCCGGCTCACGAAGGGCTATTCGGGCGAAGGCGGCGTATCGACGCCGACGATCGTGCACCTGCCGGGCCAGTCGCAATCGTTGCCGACGCTGCGCGCGTTCACGCACGTGACCGACAACACGGCGACGTTCCTCGCGGTCGCGGGCGTCACGCCGCCGTCGCAGCCGGCGCCGCCGCTGGTGAACACGCTGACGGGCGTCGATCAGAACAAGGGCAAGGTGATCTACAACAACCGCTATGTGTATCCGGTCACGGGCCAGTCGCTGCTGCCGGTGCTCACCGGTTCGGCGACGGGCGAAGTGCACACGACGCCGTTCGGCGACGAAGCGTACGGCCGCGCGTATCTGCGCAGCGCCGACGGCCGCTGGAAGGCATTGTGGACCGAGCCGCCGCTCGGCCCGCTCGACGGTCACTGGCAGCTGTACGACCTCGCGTCGGATCGCGGCGAGACGACCGACGTGTCCGCGCAGAACCCGTCGGTGATCGGCACGCTGGTCGACCAGTGGAAGACCTACATGGGCAACGTCGGCGGCGTCGAACCGCTGCGTCCGCGCGGCTACTACTGATCGCGGGGCGATACGATGCGGTTGCGTTTCTGGACGATCGGCGCGGCGCTGGCCGCCACGCTGTTCGCCGCCGCGTTCGCGGCGGGCTATGCGAATCCGGCGGCGCCGGCGGACGGCGCGTTCGACGACCTGAATCGCGGCCGCGCGCTCGCGCCACTCGGTTCGGAGCGCCAGTGCGAACGCTATTCGGGGCTGCCGTCGAAGTGGCGTGACGATCCGCAGGCCGGGATGGTGCACCTGCGCGGCGGCGCGTTCGTGTTCGGCAGCACGCGCGGCTATGCGGACGAGCGCCCGGTCGGCGACGGCAAGACGCGCGTCGGCGGCTTCTGGATCGACCAGACCGACGTGACGATCGCGCAGTTCGCCGCGTTCGTGCAGGCCACCGGATACGTGACCGAGGCCGAGCAGCAGGGCGGCGCGGCGGTGTTTCATGTGCCGACCCGCGACGAGTTGAACGCGCGCGACCTCGCATGGTGGTCGTGGGTGAAGGGCGCGTCGTGGCGACATCCGCACGGTCCGGGCAGCGACGTGGAAGGGCTCGGCAACCTGCCGGTGACGCTCGTCACGCAGCGCGATGCGCTCGCGTATGCGCGCTGGCTCGGCCGCGACCTGCCGACCGAGGCCGAATGGGAATACGCGGGCAAGGCGGGCCGCGACGACGCATCGCTCGATGCGGCGCCGCGCGATGCGCAGGGCAAGCCGGCCGCGAACTACTGGCAGGGCGCGTTTCCGGTGCTCGACTCGGCCGAGGATGGCCACGCCGGATTGGCGCCCGTCGGCTGCTATGCGGCGAACGGCTTTCGTCTTTACGACATGATCGGCAACGCATGGGAATGGACGAAGGACGCGTACACGGGCCCGCATCAGTCGCACACGAACGGCGATACGGCGGCCGTCGCACCGCCGACGCGCCGGCACGATACGCCGATGGTGATCAAGGGCGGTTCGTTCCTGTGCTCGCGAGACTACTGCGTGCGTTATCGCGCATCGTCGCGCGAACAGCAGGAAGCCGATCTCGGCGCGTCGCACATCGGATTTCGCACGATCCTGAGGGACGCGTCATGACGGCGCGCATCGGGCGTTTCATGGCGGCGTGGCTGCTGGCTGCATGCGGCGTCGTGCTTCACGGCGCGGCAGTGGCTGCCGAAGCCGCGGCGCCGGCCGTGCGCGTCGGCGTCACGCGTGGCGTGCATGCGCAGATCCTCGACGAAGTGAAGCGGGTGGCGGCCGCGCGCGGGCTGAGCGTCGACGTCGTCGAATTCGACAATGCGTCGCGCATCGACACGGCGCTGGCGGACGGGCGGATCGACGCGGCCAGCTTCGAGGATGCGCAACAGCTTGCCGCGACCCGTGCGCGCAAGCGTTACGCGCTGACCGAAGTCGCGCCGACCGTCACGCTGCCGATGGCGTTCTATTCGCGCCAGCTGAAGAACCTGAACGAACTGCAACCCGGCGCGACGGTTGCGCTTCCCGCCGATCCGCGCGGGATGGCGCGTGCGCTCGTGCTGTTGCAGAACGACACGCTGGTGACGTTGCGCGAAAAAGCCGGCCTGCATGCGACGCTGCGCGACGTGACGGGCAACCGGCTCGGGCTGAAATTCGTCGCGCTGCGCCGCGACCGGCTTTACGCGGCGCTCGATACGGCCGCGTTCGTCGCGATCGACAGCGACGACGCGGCTCGTTTCGGACTGCAGCCCGCGCGCGACAGCATCAGCCTCGAGGACGCCCGCTCGCCGTATGCGAACGTGCTCACGGTGCGCGACGCCGATCGCGCGAAGCCGTGGGTCGCGCAGCTCGTCGCCGCGTATCACTCGGATGACGTCGCGCGCTTCATCCTCACGCGCTACCAGGATTCGGTGCGGCGGCCGTGGTAGACACCTACTTGCTCGCGTGCAACGCGTGCGGCCGCTGCTGCAACAGCGCGCCGACGCTGTCGTTGCGCGAGCTGTTCCGGCATCGGCATCGCTTCGTCGGCGCGTTGACGATTCGCCGTGTGCCGAAGCGGCGGATCGGCGAACGCTGGCAGGCGGGCGGGCGCGAGCATGTGCTCGACGCGGACGACGTCGCCGCGATCGATGCGCTGGCGGACCGGCTGTTCCATCGCGGCGGCGGCGTGCAGGGCGAATGGCTCGCGCTGACGCTGCAAGGCTACGACTATCCGTCGCTGGGCCGTTGCGCGGCGCTGGCCGACGACGGCCGTTGCAGCGTGCATGCGAACAAGCCTTCGATCTGCGGTGCGGTGCCGCTCGATCCGATGCTGCCCGACCGGTTGCAGGCACGCGTGCTCGCGGCACGGCGCGACGATGCGGCGTGGCTGGGCGCGAACTGCATCGTCGAAGCGGGGCATGCGCGGTCTGCCGATGAATCGGTGTTCCCGATTCCGCTGGTGACGGCCGGGCAGGTCGCGGATCGCGCGGCGCTCGACGCGCATCGCGAGGCACTCGTGTTCGAGCGCGCGGTGTGGCGCGACGCCGTGTTCGCGTCGCTGGCCGACGGCGGGCCGGGCGTGAGCCGTGCGCTGTCGCGGCTGGCGCCCGGCGGCTACCTGACCGTGTCGATCGTGCCGGTCCTGCTGGCCGTCGCGCAGGTTTCCGCGCATTGCCGCGCGCTGTGCGTCGACTTCATCGACGCCCAACTGACCTTGATCGGCGCGAACGTCGAAGCGGCACTCGCGCGCCGACAGGCCGCCGACCGGCCCGCGACGCACGAATTGCGCGGCTTCGCGCAGGCGCTGGGACGGGCGCGACAAGCGCTCGCGGCGATGCCGGCACCGGCAGCCACCGCGCATGAAGATGCGTCGCGCATCGACGCGTGGCTCGACGATCGCGCCGACGCCGCGCCGCTCGCCGCCTGACGCTCGCGGTACGCCGCGTGTGCCGTACACTTGGCGCTCTTTCAATCGTGGCAGAGCGAGCAGGCATGTACGCATCGACCTTCATTTTTCGTGCCGGGCAGTACGACGACGAATTCCACCGGCTCGACCGGCAGATCGCCGACATGGCGCGCGCGACGCCCGGTTATCTCGGCGAGGAAACGTGGGAGAACGCGGAAGCTGGCCTGATTCAGAACGTCTACTACTGGGAATCCGAGGCGGCGCTGCGGCAGTTGATGCAGCATCCCGCGCATCTCGAGGCCAAGGCGAAGCAGGCGCGCTGGCTGGACGGGTATCGCGTCGTGATTTCGCAGGTGCTTCGCGAGTATGGCGACGGCAAGCTGACGCCGCCGCATGCGGGGCCATCCGCGTAACGGTTGCCGGTCGGTCAGGCGGTCGCGCCGGTTTCTCCCGGCGTGGCAGGTTCTCCCGCCGCGCGGGCCCAGATCGGGAACGTCGCGTTCTGGATCGACGTCTGCGCGTCGATGACCTTGCGGTGATCGATGCCGGGCAGGTCGAGCAGCCGGTCGACCGCCGCCTTCGCGCCTTCGGCATCCTGCGGAAAGGCACACGCGAACTGCTTGTTCGTATCGAACAGAATCCACCAGATATCCGACGCGAACGGCCCCTGGTCGTTGGTCTCGATCACGATCGCGCCGAGGTCGGACAGCGCGATGCCGCGCATCGCCCCGGTCCCGTCGGTCGCTTCGATGCGCGTATCGGTTGCCGTCACGGTCCAGCCGCTTTGCCGGGCAGGCGGTCGGGGCGATGACGGCGCGGCATGCGGTCGGGCCGGGCTGCCGGTGACTGCGCCGGTGCCGGTGCCGGTGCCGGTGCCGGTGCCGGTGCCGGTGCCGGTCGGCACGGCCCCAGCCGCGGTACCGACGCCGAGGCTCGGCGCACCGTCATCCTGCGAACCGCGCCCATCGATCCACGGCAGCGCGGCGGCGCCCACCATCACCGCCATCCATAAGTAGTACCCGGCCCCGAACGTACGGATCGTTTCGTAGTTCGCGTCGGTCGGGATCGTATGCCACCCGAGCGCGAAGACCACGACCACGGCCAGCAGCGCGGATACGGTACGGCTCGGCCTGAGCAGCGCGACGACGAGCAGCGGGTTGCCGAGCCATGCGAATTGCAGGTCGAGGATCGCGAGCGGGCCGAGCACGAGCACGGTGTAGCCATGCCACCAGCTCACCGCGCCGGCCGCGTTCGGCGGTTCGGCTGCGACGGGCAGCAGCAGCGACGCGACATACAGCGCGACGATCACGACGCGTGCGAGGTTCAGGCGGGGCGAAGCGGAACGAATCTGCATGTTGCCTTCTCGTGGTGCACGATCATGCGAAGCGACGAATGCCGGGCGGCCGGGCCGTCATTCACGGTGCGCGGCGCCGATGCGGCGACGCGTCGAACGCGATTGTGGGCGATTCATGCGGCGATGTCGAACGGGCGTCGTCCGCCGCTGCAAGGTCAAAGCGCTTCGACCAGCAACCGCGTGCTCTTCTCGCAATACTCGTGACATGCCGCGCGCGCCGCGATCGATGCGCCGTGCACGAACCGCGGCGCGTCCGCCCGCCGCGACATCGACACGACGATCGACGGCGGCGACGGCTGCAGCGGCAGCTCGACGACTTCGCCGCTTTCGATCAGCGCATCGACGAACAGCACCGGAATCGCGGCGACGCCGAAACCGTCACGCACCAGTTGCACGATCACCGAGATCGATGGCGAACCGGTGATGCGCGTCTCCGACAGCGGCACGCCGTGCGCATGCGCGAGCGTGCGGACGATGTCCTCCAGCGCGCGATGGGGCGCGGTGCCGCGGCCGTAGGTGAGGATCGGCTGGCGCAACACCTGCCGCGCGACGCCCGCGCGGGTATTCGGCAGCAGGCCGGCGCGCGCGATCCAGCGCACCGGGTAGTTCGCGAGCGCGTCGCACACGACCGACGCCTCGTCGCTGCCTTCCACACGGATGATCAGGTCGAGCTCGCCGGCCATCAGCCGGCGCTGCAGCACGACGCTGACGTCGACGGTCAGGTCGATCTCGAGCTCAGGATAGTCGGCCGCGAGCCGCCGCATGTAGTGCGGCAGCCAGCTGTGCACGACCGTCTCGATCACGCCGAGCCGCAGCTTGCCGCGCAGCGCACTCTCGCCGGACGCGGCGGCCTGCAGTTCCTGCGTTGCCTCGACCACGGCTTTCGCATAGCCGAGCAGGTATTCGCCGTTCGGCGTGAGCCGGAATTCGCGACTGTCGCGATCGACGAGTACCGTATGCAGTTCGTCCTCGAGCGCCTTCAGGCGCTGCGAGATCGCGGCCGGCGTCGCGTGCAGCGCCGCCGCGGTCGTGCGGAAGTTGCGCAGCTTCGCGAGCGTGACGAAAGTTTCGAGAAAACGCGTGTTCATGGCAGTCGGGCGAGGCAGTGGATGCGCAGCTTGCCGGCGACGAAAAGTGAACGGGACCGGGGAAAACCCGCAGGTCCGTTAAGAAATTCTATACAACAGGCGCAAAAAAACTCGTTGGCGACAAAATTTTTTCCTTTCTATTCTTCGCCCTATCCGATGACACATCACCGTCATCGCCACGCCATCCCGATCTGCGACCGACTCTCATGACGCCTTCCGAATTCCGTCAATCCGTGCGCCGCGGCGCGTTCCGCGGCCCGACCGCCGGCCATTGCGGCCCGTTTGCCCAGGCGAACCTGGCGATCCTGCCCGACGCGTACGCGCACGATTTCCTGCGCTTCTGCCAGGCGAACCCGAAGGCCTGCCCGCTGCTGGGCGTCGGCGAACCGGGCGCGTTCCGGATCGACGCGCTCGGCGACGATCTCGACATCCGCACCGACGTGCCGAGCTACAACGTCTATCGGGACGGCCGCCTGACCGAGCGCGTCGAGTCGCTCGACGCGCTGTGGCGCGACGATTTCGTCGTATTTGCGATCGGCTGCTCGTTCTCGTTCGAGGACATGCTCGCCCGCGAAGGGATCGGGCTGCGCCACGTCGAGGAGGGTTGCAACGTGCCGATGTACCGCACGTCGATCGCGAACCGCCGCGCGGGCATCTTCGGCGGCCAGCTGGTCGTGTCGATGCGGCCGCTGCGCGGCGCCGACGCGATCCGCGCGGTGCAGATCACGAGCCGGTTCCCGGGCGTGCACGGCGCGCCGATCCATATCGGCGATCCGCGGGCGCTCGGCATCGAGGATCTGAACGCGCCCGAATTCGGCGACGCGGTGACGATCCGCGACGGCGAGCTGCCGGTGTTCTGGGCATGCGGCGTGACGCCGCAAACCGCGCTGATGGACGCGAAGCTGCCGATCGCGATCGCGCATACGCCCGGCCACATGCTGATGACCGACATCACGAATGCCTCGCTGGCCGTGTTCTGACCCGGCCGGCCCACCCGTAAGCGACGTACAGACGACACACCGCACCCCACGCCATTGGATCGGCGCATAACGACAGGAGTACCACCATGGAAAGCAAGACCCTCGCGGCGCCCGCCGCCGAGCCCGCGAGCCGCGAGCGCACCGGCCTGTTCTCGTGGTACGCGGATGCGCAGCCGCGCGAGCGCCGCGCGTTCTGGAGCTGCAAGGTCGGCTACATGCTCGACGGGATGGACACACAGATGCTGTCGTTCGTGATCCCGACGCTCGTCGCGACCTGGGGCATCTCGCTCGCCGACGCGGGCTTCATCGGCACGATCACGCTGCTCGCGTCGGCGCTCGGCGGCTGGATCGCCGGCATCCTGTCCGACCGGATCGGCCGCGTGCGCACGCTGCAGCTCACGGTGCTGTGGTTCGCGGTGTTCACCGCGCTGTGCGGGCTCGCGCAGAACTACCACCAGCTGGTCGCGGCGCGCGCGCTGATGGGCTTCGGCTTCGGCGGCGAATGGACGGCCGGCGCGGTGCTGATCGGCGAAGTGATCCGCGCGCGCGACCGCGGCAGGGCGGTCGGCCTCGTGCAGTCGGGCTGGGCGATCGGCTGGGGGCTGTGCGCGCTGCTGTATGCGCTGCTGTTCTCGGTGCTGCCGGCCGAGCAGGCGTGGCGCGCGCTGTTCCTGGTCGGGCTCGCGCCCGCGCTGCTGGTCGTCGCGATCCGCCGCTACGTGAAGGAGCCGGACGTCTACGAGAAGGAGAAGGCCGCGCAGGCGAAAGTGGCCGATGCGCCGCGCCTCACCGAGATCTTCGCGCCGAAGCTGATCACGACGACGCTGCGCGCGGCGCTGCTGACGACCGGCGCGCAGGGCGGCTACTACGCGATCACGACGTGGCTGCCGACCTTCCTGAAGACCGAGCGGCACCTGACGGTGATGGGCACCGGCGGCTATCTCGCGATGATCATCTTCGGCTCGTGGGTCGGCTACCTGACGAGCGCGTACCTGACCGACCGCCTCGGCCGCAAGCCGAACTTCATCCTGTTCGCGGTCGGCTCGATGGTGATCGCGTTCGCGTACACGTCGCTGAACCTGACCAACGCGTCGATGCTGTGGCTCGGCTTCCCGCTCGGCTTCTTCGCATCGGGCATCTTCTCGGGGATGGGCGCGTTCCTCACCGAGCTGTTCCCGACCCGCGTGCGCGGTTCCGGCCAGGGCTTCTGCTACAACGTGGGCCGCGCGATCGGTGCGCTGTTCCCGTTCCTGATCGGCGCGCTGTCGAAGCAATACGGGCTCGGCACGAGCATCGGCATCTTCGCGGTCGCCGCCTACGGCGTGGTGATCGTCGCCGCGCTGACGCTGCCCGAGACCCGCGGCCGCGAACTCGACGCCGCCTGACCGGCGGCAGCGGCGGGGCCGCCGGCCCCGCGTGTTTCTTCCCCTTTCATCGACACCGTGACACGGCGCGCGACGCGCGCCGTGCGGCGGCGCTCGTCCTCGAATCAACGACGCATCGACCGACATCATGACTGACCGACACCTTTCTCCCGTTCCCTCCGACACCGCGCGCTGGCAATTCTGGATCGACCGCGGCGGCACGTTCACCGACATCGTCGCGCGGCGGCCCGACGGCACGCTCGTCACGCACAAGCTGCTGTCGGAGAACCCCGAGCAGTACCGCGACGCGGCCGTGGCCGGCATTCGCCACCTGCTCGGTCTCGCGGCCGACGAGCCGATCACGCCCGCGCAGGTCGACATGGTGAAGATGGGCACGACGGTCGCGACCAACGCGTTGCTCGAACGCAAGGGCGAACGTACCGCGCTGGCCACGACGCGCGGTTTTCGCGACGTGCTGCGCATCGCTTACCAGAACCGGCCGCGCCTGTTCGATCTCGACATCGTGCTGCCCGACGCGCTGTACGAGACGGTCGTCGAGATCGACGAGCGCGTCGGCGCGCATGGCGACGTGGTCGTGCCGCTCGACGTTCAGGGTGCCGAAGCGTCGTTGCGCCGCGTGTTCGACAGCGGGGTGCGTGCGCTCGCGATCGTGCTGATCCACGGCTACCGCTACACCGCGCACGAACGGATGCTGGCGGAACTCGCACGCCGCATCGGCTTCACGCAGGTATCGGTGTCGCACGAGGTGTCGCCGCTGATGAAGATGGTGTCGCGCGGCGATACGACCGTGGTCGACGCGTACCTGTCGCCGATCCTGCGCCGCTACGTCGAGCAGGTCGCGCACGAGATGCCGGGCGTGAACCTGCAGTTCATGCAGAGCAGCGGCGGCCTCACGCGCGCCGATGCGTTCCAGGGCAAGGACGCGATCCTGTCAGGCCCGGCCGGCGGCATCGTCGGGATGGTGCGTGCGGCGCGCGCGGCCGGCTTCGGCCAGGTGATCGGCTTCGACATGGGCGGCACGTCGACCGACGTGTCGCACTACAACGGCGAATTCGAGCGCGAGTTCGAGACGCAGGTGGCCGGCGTGCGGATGCGCGCGCCGATGATGAGCATCCACACGGTCGCGGCCGGCGGCGGCTCGGTGCTCGGCTTCGACGGCGCGCGGCTGCGCGTCGGGCCCGAATCGGCCGGCGCGAACCCGGGGCCGGCCGCGTACCGGCGCGGCGGCCCGCTGACGGTGACCGACTGCAACGTGATGCTCGGCAAGATCCAGCCCGATCATTTCCCGCGCGTGTTCGGCCCGCATGCGGACCAGCCGCTCGACCGCGACGGCGTGGTCGCGAAGTTCGCGGCGCTCGCCGACGAGATCCACGCGGCGACCGGCCGGCGCGAGACGCCCGAGGCGCTCGCCGAAGGGTTCCTGGAGATCGCGATCGGCAGCATGGCGAACGCGATCAAGAAGATTTCCGTGCAGCGCGGCCACGACGTGTCGCGCTACGTGCTGACGACGTTCGGCGGCGCGGGCGGCCAGCACGCGTGCGGCGTGGCCGATGCGCTCGGGATGACGCAGGTGTTCGCGCATCCGCTCGCGGGCGTGCTGTCCGCGTACGGGATGGGGCTGGCCGACCAGACCGCGATGCGCGAGCGCGCGGTGGAAGCCGTGTTGTCCGACGCATCGCTGCCGGCGCTGAACGCGGCGCTCGACCGGCTCGCCGACGAGGCCATCGGCGCGCTGCTCGAACAGGGCGTGCCGCCGGAGCGGATCGCGACCGAGCGGCGCGTGCACCTGCGCTACCAGGGCACCGATTCGGCGCTCGACGTGCCGGCCGGCAGCGTCGCCGCGATGCAGCAGGCGTTCGAGGCCGCGTACCGGCAGCGCTACGCGTTCCTGATGCCGGGCACGCCGCTGGTGGCCGAACTCGCGTCGGTCGAGGCGATCGGCCGCTCGGACGCGCCGGTCGACATCGCGCCGCTCGCGCCGCGCGAGGCGGGCGCGGCGCCGCAAGCGCACGCGGCCGTGCGCTTTTATTCCGGCGGCCAGTGGCACGATGCGGCGCTGGTCGTGCGCGACACGCTGCGCGCCGGCGACACGATCGACGGCCCGGCGATCGTCGCGGAGCAGAACGGCACGACCGTCGTCGAGCCCGGCTGGCGCGCCGCGATGACCGCCCAGGGCAACCTCGTGCTGACGCGCACGACGCCGCTGCCGACGCGCCGCTCGCTCGGCACCGATGCCGACCCGGTGCGGCTCGAGATCTTCAACAACCTGTTCATGTCGATCGCCGAGCAGATGGGGCTGCGGCTGCAGAACACCGCGTACTCGGTGAACATCAAGGAGCGGCTCGACTTCTCGTGCGCGATCTTCGACGGTGACGGCAACCTGATCGCGAACGCGCCGCACATGCCCGTGCACCTCGGCTCGATGGGCGAGAGCATCCGCACGGTGATCGAGCGCAACCGCGGCCGCATGCGCGACGGCGACGTGTTCATGCTGAACGATCCGTACCACGGCGGCACGCATCTGCCGGACGTGACCGTCATCACGCCGGTGTTCGCGGACGGCTCGGACGCGCCGCTGTTCTACGTCGGCTCGCGCGGCCACCACGCGGACATCGGCGGCACGACGCCGGGCTCGATGCCGCCCGACTCGACGCACATCGACGAGGAAGGCGTGCTGATCGACAACTGGCAGCTCGTGTCGGCCGGCGTGCTGCGCGACGCCGACACGCGCGCGCTGCTCGCATCGGGCCGCTACCCGGCGCGCAACGTCGAGCAGAACATGGCCGACCTGCGCGCGCAGGTCGCCGCGAACCAGAAGGGCGTCGACGAGCTGCGCCGGATGGTCGCGCAGTTCGGCCGCGACGTCGTGCTCGCGTTCATGGGGCACGTGCAGGACAACGCGGAAGAAGCCGTGCGGCGCGTGATCGGTGCACTGCAGGATGGCGCGTACCGCTATCCGCTCGACAACGGCGCGGAGATTCGCGTCGCGATCCGCGTGGATCGCGCGGCCCGCCGCGCGGAGATCGATTTCACCGGCACGTCCGCGCAGCTCGACAACAACTTCAACGCGCCGAAGGCCGTCTGCATGGCGGCGGTGCTGTACGTGTTCCGCACGCTGGTCGGCGACGACATCCCGCTGAACGCCGGCTGCCTGAAGCCGCTGACCGTGATCGTGCCGGCCCGCTCGATGCTGAATCCCGAGTACCCGGCGGCCGTCGTGTCGGGCAACGTCGAGACGTCGTCGGCGATCACCAACGCGCTGTACGGCGCGCTTGGCTGCGTCGCGTCGAGCCAGGGAACGATGAACAACTTCACATTCGGTAACGATCAATACCAGTACTACGAGACGATCGCCGGCGGCAGCGGCGCGGGCGACGGCTTCGCGGGCGTCGGCGCGGTGCAGACGCACATGACGAACTCGCGGCTCACCGATCCGGAGGTGCTCGAATGGCGCTACCCGGTGCGGCTCGATTCGCACGTGATCCGCGCCGGCTCGGGCGGCGGCGGGCGCTGGCGCGGCGGCGACGGCGCGGTGCGGCGGGTCCGCTTCCTCGAGCCGATGACGGCGTCGATCCTGTCGAACAACCGGATTCACGCGCCGTTCGGCGCGGCGGGCGGCGCGGCCGGCGCGCTCGGCCGCAACACGATCGAGCGGGCGGACGGCACGGTCGAGGTGCTCGACCATATCGGCCGCGCACAGATGGCGCCCGGTGACGTGTTCGTCGTCGAAACGCCGGGCGGCGGCGGCTACGGCGCGGCGGACTGAGCCGCGCATCCGGCTCCCGGCGCGGATGCCCCGCGCCGGGGCGGGCAGAGGATATTGCAACGAACTGTGGAATAAAGCCCGGCATTCACGCGCGAATGGAATCAAAAATGACAAAAAACCGGCGCGCGATCCGCAATTCGACCCCGCCGCGGCGACGCGTTCGAGTATCCGGCCCCTTATCCGTGGATCGGTCGTAAACGCCCGCCCGGCAGGGCTTCCGGGCCGTCTGGCCGCCCCGGATGCGCGCCGCGTCACCTGCGCATTCGCCGCTGCCAATCATGAAAAATCCGGCTTGCCAATCGAGTCCCGATTCCTTGACACTCTGCTCTAAATGTGAGTGCCAATCCTCATCGTCATTTGATAAGATGGCTCTCATCATTCGTAAGGTGGAACCTGCGCATCACGCGCGAACGCCGGTCGCATCAGCTGGAAACAAGTAACGGGACGAGGCCCGCCGTCACGGCAATCACGGCAGCCCTGCCGGGCACGCGCACTGCGTGGCCCGGGAAGGCGGTCGGCCCACTCGCCTCCGTCTACACTATGCGTTTTTTTCTGGATCGGGGCGTGTCCATGGATGACGAAAACGATAGCGCGGTGCTCGAGGCGCATGTCGGTACGCGCAGCCCCTGCTGGCGTCTCGGCAGCGACAGCAATGCGCTCGAACTGGCCGCGGTCCGCGGCCTGACCAACGTCGCGGTCGCGCTGACGGTCGAGCAGGCCGCGCGCATCCGCGCGCTGACCGGCGTCACGTCGCACCTCGTGCTCGACATCGTGCTGTTCGGCAACCCGGTCAGCCTCCATCTCGTCGGCAGGAAGGTCAATACGGTCGACTGGGCCGGCACGGCGTCCGCCTATTGCGATACCGAGTCCGTCGCCGGTGACCTGGCGCACGGGCTCGCGTTCGCCGAGCAGGTCGTGTCCGAAGTGAATTCACTCGTCGTGATCCTCGACCGCAACGGGATGGTGCAGCGCTTCAACCGCCTGTGCGAGGAAGTGACGGGCAAGCGCGAGGTCGACGTGATCGGCCGCAGCGCGTTCGAGCTGTTCATGAGCCCCGAGCAGGGCGCGCAGTCGCGCAGCAACATCACGGGCTTCTTCGCGAGCAACCAGTCGTTCGCGGTCGAGCGCTACATCAACACGGTCAACGGGCCGCGCCTGTTCCAGTTCCGCAACAAGTTCGTGCAGAGCGGCAGCGGCGTCGACGAGCAGTACCTGATCTGCTCGGGCATCGACATCACCGAGGAGCGCAACGCGCAGCAGCGGCTCACCGAGCTCGCGAACACCGACGTGCTCACCGGGCTGCCGAACCGCCATGCGATCAGCGAGCGCATCCACGCGGCGATCGCGGAGGAAGACGCCAATACGCGCGGCCACGTCGGCATCCTGTTCCTCGATCTCGACAACTTCAAGCGCGTCAACGATCACTACGGGCACATCACCGGCGACCGGCTGCTGCAGGACGTGTCGGCGATCATCAGCGGCTGCCTGCCGTCCGGCGCGACGCTCGCGCGGCTCGGCGGCGACGAATTCCTCGTGCTGTTCGAACACGCCACGCGGCCGCTGCTCGAAGCGACCGCGCAGATCATCCTCGAACGGCTGCGCACGCCGATCCATCTCGGACTGATGGAGGTCTACACGAGCTGTTCGATCGGCATCGCGATGCATCCGCAGCACGGCGATTCGCTCGAGACGCTGATCCGCAGCGCCGACACCGCGATGTACGTCGCGAAGGAAGAGGGCAAGCATACGTATCGCGTGTTCTCGCTGGAGATGAACCAGAAGGTCGCGAAGTACATGTGGCTCGACACGAACCTGCGCAAGGCGCTCGAGGAAGAGCAGTTCGTGCTGCACTACCAGCCGGTCGTCGACATCGCGACGGGCGACGTGCATGCCGTCGAGGCGCTGATCCGCTGGCAGTCGCCCGATCGCGGGCTCGTCGCGCCGGTCGAGTTCATCCGCTTCGCGGAAGAGTCGGGGCTGATCGCGCCGCTCGGGCGCTGGGTGATGCGCACCGCGGCCGCGCAGGCGGCCGCGTGGAAGGCGAAGGGGCTCGGCGTCCGGATCGCGGTGAACCTGTCCGCGCGGCAGTTGCAGGACATGAACATCGTGCACCAGTTCGCGTCGATTCTCGACGGCGCGGGGCTGAAGCCCGGCCTGCTCGACATCGAGCTGACCGAGAGCTGCTTCATCGAGGACGAGGAGGCGGCCAACGGGCTGATGCGGCAGTTCCGCCAGCTCGGCGCGGAGATCCATCTCGACGATTTCGGCACCGGCTATTCGTCGCTGTCGCAGTTGTCGCGCCTGCCGCTCGACGCGATCAAGCTCGACCGCACCTTCATCACGGCGATCGACCGCAATCCGCGCTCGCAGGCGCTGGTGCGCTCGGTCGTGTCGCTCGCGAAGGCGCTGAATTTCGCGGTGGTCGCGGAAGGCGTCGAAACGCATGCGGAAGCCGAATTCCTCAAGCAGCTCGACGTCGATCACGCGCAGGGCTACTACTACGCGCGGCCGATGCCGGCGCAGGCGTTCGAGGCGTGGCTCGCGGAGACGAGAAAGCTCAGGCTGATCGCCTGAGCATCGTTCCGGAAAAAGGCGCCGCCGGCCCCGGCGGCGCCCGTCGCATTACACCGTGCGCAGCTTCGACACGCGCCGGTTCTGCAGCATCACCAGGCGTTCCATGTACGCGAGATCCTTCGGCTCGATCGTGAACGCCGCATGCACCCACGCTTCCGTGATGTCCATCAGCTCCGAGCGCGACAGCTGGAACACGCGTTCGCGGGCGCGCAGCATCGCCCGGATGCCGTTCAGCTTGGGCTTCGTCACGTCGATGAAGGTGCGCGTCGCCAGATACGCGTCACCGGCGTCGAACGTCTCGTCGATCAGCCCCTGATCTTCGTACCATTCGGCCGCATGCGCTTCGCCGGTCGCGATCAGCGATTCCGCGAGGCCGCGGTTCGCCTTGCGTGCGACCAGCGAATAGCCGCCCATGCCCGGGAACAGATTGAACGCGATCTCGGGGAAGCCGAGTTTCACGCCCTTCTGCGCGAGCACGTAGTGATGCGCGAGCGCGGCCTCGAAGCCGCCGCCGAGCGCGCTGCCCTCGACCATCGCGATCGAGATCGCGCCGGTGCCGAAGCCCGTGTAGATCTCGTACACGCCGTCGATGCACGAGCGCGCGTACGCCATCAACTGGTCGCGCCGGCCGCTGCGGATCGCGTCGACGAAGAAGCTCAGGTCCCCGCCGACGTTGAACAGCTCGGGGACGAGCGAGCCCGTCACCCAGAAGTCGAACTTGAGGCCCGAGTCGCGTGCGACGCGCGCGAGATGGATGATGTCGGTGACGAGTTGTTGGTTGAAGCACGGTCGCGGCTCCGATCGCAGCATCATCCACATGACGTTACGGCCTTCTTCGTAGAAGGCCGTCAGTTGGGAGAGTTCGCCGGCTTCGTAAAACGGACGGCAAGCCGGATGGGATTGGAGTTGCATGGTATGTCCTCGTGAGATGTGGTTTTAAAGACCGCCGCGCCAGGCGCCAGGCGGGCATCGGGTTGCCCGTCTGGCGCCTGGCGCGAGGCATCGCCATTGTTGCGCGCGCACAAATGTCGAATTGCGGGGAACAACGCACGACCGGGACACCGGTGCGGCTTGCGTTCGGGCGAAAGGACGGGTGACGACGGACGGAGGGACGAGGGGCTGAGGTCGGTGGGTGGGGAGGGGACTCGAGTGGAGCGGGCGCACCGGCGGTGACGCAGCCTGCGTTGCCGCCGCTTACGCGCTGAAAGCGACGCTAGGACGCCGATCCGCTGTTGCGGGTCGGGCCGGCGTGCGGGCGGTTCACCTCACCTCACCGTGAGCGAGAGGGAATGCGCGGCGCGCATGGCCGCTCGGCGTCGATCGGTTTCGGATGCCGCCGTTCGAGATGCAGCACCGTCGGCAGCGTGCCTGACAGGATCACGCGCAGCCACGCGAACGCCATCACGCGGTCACCGGTTTCGAAAGCGTCGCCGATCGGCGTGAGGTGTCCTTCCCGCTGGCGCGGCTTGACGCTCGCCAGCCCGTCGCCCACACTGGGCCGCACGACGGCCACGCGTGCGGGTGCGCGCGAGCGGCCTGTCATGCGCGCGTCATGCGGTACGACTTCCGCTCCGGCGCGCGGCGCTGACGTCCGGTAACGAACGCGCGGAGAGCTTCGACGTGGTGCGTTTTCATTCCCGATGGACCGGCTGCCTGCTCGTGTGCGCCGTGGCGCTCGGCGCGGGTAGGGCCGTGGCCGATACGCGCGACTCACACGACACGCCAGACGCTCGCGACGCGGCCGATATGGCGCCCGTCACGCTCGTCAGCGACGTCCACGAATTCGTGATCCAGCACGACGGTTCGCTCGACGAGCACGACGATTCGACGCTGCGCGCGAACGACGCGAACGGCATCGATGCCGTTGCGCAGCGCTACGTATGGTTCGACAAGCATCTCGAGAAGGTGGAGCTGCTCGCGGCCGAGACGATCGACCGCGACGGCGTCGCGCATCCGGTCGGCGCGGACGGCATTCGCGACGTGCAGGAGCCGCGCTCGGCCGGCGCGCCGACGTTCCAGGACGGCCTGCTGCGCACCGTCGTGTTCCCCGGCGTCGAAGCCGGGTCAAGCACCCGCGTCGCGTTCCGCAAGACCCGCACGAAGCCGGTCAATCGCGGCTACTTCGGCTACACCGTCGAGCCGTCTCGCGAGCCGGTCGACAGCCAGCGGCTGATCTTCGACGTGCCGGCCGACATGCCGCTGTACGCGGACGCGCGCGGCTACGTCGCGCTGCCGCCCGTCACGGCGAACGGCCGCACGCGCTACGAATTCGACTACCGGCACGGCGCGTACGATCGCATCGAGAGCGGCTCGGTCGGCTATCCGACCTACGGCGACCGGCTCGTCGTGTCGACGCTGCCCGACTACGCGGCGTTCGCCGCGCGCTACCGCAACGCGGCCGTTGACCCGAGCGCGAACGATGCGGCCGTCGTGCAGCTGGCGCGTGCGCTCACGGCGAATGCCGCCGATCCGCGCGACAAGGCGCGCATCCTGTACGACTGGGTGCAGGCGAACGTGCGTTACGTCGGGTTGTTTCTCGGCGAGACGGCCGCCGCGCCGCATCGCGTGACCGACATCCTGCGCAACCGCTACGGCGACTGCAAGGATCATGTCGCGCTGTTCGGCGCGTTGCTCGCGGCGGTCGGCATTCGCAGCGAACCGGTGCTGATCAATCTCGGCGCCGTGTACACGCTGCCGTCGGTGCCCGGCTACGGCGCCGGCGCGATCAATCACGCGATCACGTGGCTGCCCGATCTCGCGCTCTACGCGGATACGACGACGGCCGGCATCGCGTTCGGCTACCTGCCGCCGATCGTGATGGATCGCCCGGCGCTGCTGGTCGATACGGGCGTGCTGTCGCGCACGCCGGCCACGCAGCCGCGCGCCCGCACCGCGCGGATCTCGATCGATGCCGCGCAGCCGGGCGCCGCGCGTGTTCAGGCTTATGTCGAGGACGACGGCTGGACGGCCGAACTCGAACGCAACCTGTTTCGCCGCGCGTCACGCGAGCGCATCGCGCAACTCGCGACCGAGCGCCTGCGGCAAAGCGGCCTGCGCGGCCGCGCGCAACTGTCGACCAGCGACCGGCGCGCGACGGACGGGCCGTTCGACGTGACCGTGACCGGCACGCTCGATCATTTCGTCTGGCCGGACGGCACGACCGCGTTGCCCGCGCTGTCGAGCGTCACGGGCGGTATCGCGACCCAGGTCGAAACCTGGCTGGCCGAGCCGGTGCGCACGCAGCCGTGGGGCTGCATCGGCGGCGCATTCGACGAGACCGGCCAGATCGCGCTGCCGACGGGCGTGGTCGTGACCGACCTGCCGGCCGATACGGCCGTGCACGACCGCTTCGTCGATTTCACGTCGCATTACGTGTTCGATGCGGCCGCGCGCGTCGTGCAGGTCACGCGGCGGATGAACGCGGATTTCGGGCGGCAGGTCTGCACGCCGGACGAATTCGCGGCGCTGCGCGCGTCGCTCGAGCGCATCGAGCGCGACACGCAGGCGCAGATCGTCGTGCGGGCGAAGCAGCGTTGAGCGGCGCGGGCACGGCATTCGCTCCGGACGGGCGAATCACCGCAATCGCCGACGCGCAGGAGGGACATCATGACGGAACGGGATCACGAGATCGCCGAACTCTCGAAGGAATTGCTGGGCCGGATCGTGCAGGGCACGGTCGCGACCGGCGCGGCCGTCGACGTGGAGCAGTGCGCGGCGCTCGCCGTGCAGTGCGCGACGGCGCTGATCGACCGGCTCGATGCATTGAAGTGACGGCCTGCGGGCCGGCACCGCCGCCAGCCCTGCGCGCCGCGCGTTACGCTTCGGCGGGCACGTCGCCGTCCGCACGCACGGCGCCCGGCGGCTTGCCGACCACGCGCTTGAACGCACGACTGAACGCCGCGAGCGAACCGTAGCCCAGCCGGTACGCGACCGCTTCGATCGTCTCGCGGTCGCGGGCGATCCATTGCGCGGCGAGCCGCATCCGCAGCTCGGTGAGGTAGCGCACGGGCGTCATCCCGGTGGCCGCGAGGAAGCGTTCGGCGAACACCGAGCGCGACACGCCTGCCTCGGTCGCGAGCTCCGCGACGCTCCAGTTGCGGCCCGGGTCGCGATGCAGTGCGACGATCGCGCGGCCGAGCTTCGGCTCGCGCAGCGCCTGCACCCAGCCGGTCGCATCGCCGCACCCGCACTCGACCCAGCCGCGCACGATGAACGCCGCGACCACGTCCGCGAGCCGCGCGAGGATGCCCGCGAAGCCCGCGCGCGCCGTGCACGCCTCGCGCTCCATCGCATCGAGCATCGGGCGGATTTCCGGGTAGCGCGCGAGCAGCGTGCCCACGTGCATGAACGCGGGCATCGTGCCGACCAGCGGCTGCATGCCGCCGAGGTCGAGTTCCATGCAGGCGCTGAAGATCAACGCATCGCCGGCGCCGGGTTCCTTCGTCGCGCAGCTCGTAGGCGACACGCCGGCCGACGCCACCGACGCGACCGTATCGCAGATCTTCGCGACCTCGAAGCCGTCGATCTCGCGGCACGGCACATCCGGATCGGACACCAGCGCGTGCATGCCGCCGTGCGGCAACAGGATCGCGTCGCCGGCCTCGAGCCGCATCGTCTCGCCCGTCGCGTCGCGCAGCAGCACGGGTCCGCGCACGATGAAATGGAACTGCGCGCGGCCCGTCCCGTGGCCGAAACTCAGTCCGAACGGCCGCGCGACCTGGATGCGGCGGTACTGGACGCCGCTCAGCCGCATCCCCAGCAGCAACTCGCTGACGAGGTCGTGCACATCGGGAATCGGGGGCAGAAGGGGCTCGGACATATCGAGATACGGACGTTCGATCAACAAGAACGGATTGTATGTCATAGACCGTCCTGTCGCTGTTCCTTACGATACGCCTTTATCAGTACTTTCCCTAACCGACACGGAACCCCCGCATGAATCCCGGAATCTCCTCGGCCGCCTCGACGGCGGCCCCCCGCGAACCGGCCTGGGGCGCGGTCTTCGCGATGACGCTCGGCGTGTTCGGGCTCGTCACGGCCGAATTCCTGCCGGCGAGCCTGTTGACGCCGATGGCCGACAGCCTCGGCGTGACCGAGGGCGTGGCCGGACAGGCCGTCACGGCCACCGCCACGGTCGCGCTCGTCACGAGCCTGCTGATTTCGGCGCTCACGCGCACGATCGATCGGCGGCGCGTGCTGCTCGTGTTCTCGGTGCTGCTCGTCGTATCGAACCTCACCGTGGCGTTCGCGCCGAACCTGGCCATGCTGCTGTTCGGCCGCGTCGTGCTCGGCATCGCGCTCGGCGGCTTCTGGACGATGGCGACCGCCACCGCGATGCGGCTCGTGCCGACGGCGATGGTGCCGCGCGCGCTGTCGATCATCTTCAGCGGCGTGGCGGTCGCGACCATCGCGTCCGCGCCGATGGGCAGCTACTTCGGTCACCTGATCGGCTGGCGCAACGTGTTCCTGATCGCGGCCGTGATCGGCGGCATCGCGTTCGTGTCGCAGATCGTCACGCTCCCGTCGATGCCGCCGAGCGGCACGACGCGGCTGCGCACGCTGATCGACGTGCTGCGCCGGCCGACCGTCGGCCTCGGAATGTTCGCGACGATCCTCGTGTTCACCGGCCATTTCGCGTTCTTCACGTATCTGCGGCCGTTCCTCGAACAGGTGGCGGGCGTCGGCGTGAACGGGCTGTCGGCGATCCTGCTCGGCTACGGCATCGCGAACTTCGTCGGCACGTCGCTCGCGGGCCGCGTGCTCGAACACCGGCTGAGGCCGATGCTGATCGGCATGCCCGCGCTGATGGTCGTGCTCGGCATCGCGCTCGTCGTGCTCGGCCGCGCGCCGATGATCGACGCGGTGCTGGTCGCGTTGTGGGGGATGGCGTTCGGCGGCGTGCCGGTCGCGTGGTCGACATGGGTCACGCGCACCGTGCCCGACGAGGCCGAGAGCGCGGGCGGGCTGATCGTCGCGGCGATCCAGCTCGCGATCGCGACGGGCGCGGCCGCCGGCGGCGTCGTGTTCGACGCGAACGGCGCGGCAGGCGTGTTCGTCGGCGCGGCGATCGTGCTGGCGGTGGCGGTCGCGACGATCGTGACCGGCGTGCCGAAGCGGGTCGGCGTGGTCGCGTCCTGACCGGCTCGGCGGCCCGCAGCCCGCGTGGCACGGGCCGCCAGGCGATCGTCCGCGCGTCAGGCGGCGCCGGCGCCCGCGATGCGGTCGAGTGCCGCGAGCGCGTCGGCCGGCAGATCGAGGTCGGCGGCCGCGAGATTCTCGCGCAGATGCGCGGCCGACGACGTGCCGGGAATCAGCAGGAGATTCGGCGCGCGGTGCAGCAGCCACGCCAGCGCGACCTGCATCGGCGTTGCGCCGAGGCGGGCCGCGACGCCGGACAGCGTCGACGACTGCAGCGGCGAGAAGCCGCCGAGCGGAAAGTACGGCACGTAGGCGATGCCGTCACGGGCCAGCGTGTCGATCAGCGCATCGTCGCCGCGATGCGCGATGTTGTAGTGGTTCTGCACGCAGACGATGTCGCAGATCCGCCGGCCTTGCGCGACCTGCGCGGGCGTGACGTTGCTCAGGCCGATGTGCCGCACGAGCCCGCGCCGCTGCAGTTCCGCGAGCGTGGCCAGCGGCGCCTCGATCGATCCTTCGGCCGGCCCGTGCGTATCGAACATGATGCGCAGGTTGACGACGTCGAGCACGTCGAGCCCCAGGTTGCGCAGGTTGTCGTGCACGGCCCGTTCGAGCTCGTCGGGCGCGAACGCGGGCAGCCATGATGCGTCGTCGCCGCGTCGCGCGCCGATCTTGGTGACGATCACGAGATCGTCGCGATACGGATGCAATGCGTCACGAATCAACTGGTTCGTGACGTGCGGGCCGTAGAAGTCGCTGGTGTCGAGATGGTCGACGCCGGATTCGACGGCTTCGCGCAACACGTTCAATGCGGCTTCGCGATCTTTCGGCGGGCCGAATACACCGGGGCCTGCGAGCTGCATCGCGCCGTAGCCGATCCGTCTGACGTGGCGATCGCCGAGCCTGAAGGTGGCGGTGTGGCGAATATCGGGCATGACCGTACTCCTGTCGAAGAGATGAATGCGTTCAGCATAAGGACGAGTCGCCTGCGCGATAAGCCGGCATAATTCGCACGGGTTGTACGAAAAGGCGAACAATGCAAACCGATCTGGGCGATCTGAACGCGTTCATGGCCGTGGCACGCGCCAGTGGATTCCGCGATGCCGCACGCGTGACGGGCCTCAGCGCGTCGGGGCTGAGCGAGGCCGTGCGCCGGCTGGAAGCGCGGCTCGGCGTGCGGCTGCTGCACCGCACGACGCGTAGCGTCGTGCCCACCGAAGCCGGCGAGCGCCTGCTCGCGCGCCTCGCGCCGGCCCTGACCGAAGTGGCGGCGGCGCTCGACGGTATCGACGAATTCCGCGGCCGACCGGCCGGCACGCTGAAGCTCAACGTGCCGGTCAGCGCCTCGCGGCTCGTGTTGCCGGCGATCGTGCCGCGCTTTCTCGATGCGTATCCGGACATCCGGCTGGAAGTGACCGCCGACGAAAGTTTCGTCGACGTGCTGGCGGCCGGCTGCGACGCGGGCATCCGCTACGACGAACGGCTCGAACAGGACATGATCGCGGTGCCGATCGGCCCGCGCATCCAGCGGTTCGCGACCGCGGCGGCGCCCGACTATCTCGACCGGCACGGCCGGCCCCGGCATCCGCGCGACCTGCTCGGCCATCGGTGCATGCGCGGACGCTTTGCCAGCGGCGCGATGCCGCCGTGGGAGTACGAGCGCGACGGCGAGGTCGTGCGGGTCGAGCCGGCCGCCGGGCCGCTGCTGGTCCAGATTGGCGGGGCGACGGAGCTGATGGTCGACGCGGCGATCGCCGGGACGGGGATCCTGTATCTGTTCGAAGACTGGGTGCGCCCGCATTTCGACAGCGGCGCGCTCGAACCAGTGCTCGAACCGTGGTGGCGACCGTTCTCGGGGCCCTTTCTGTATTACCCGGGGCGGCGTCTCGTGCCGCCCGCGCTGCGCGCGTTCATCGATTTCATCAAGGTCTCCTGAGCATCGGTCCGTACGCTGCGTGTGCGCGTCGAGCAGGTGCCGCGTGCCATCGTCGGTCATGGGGCCGATCGATGCGCGATGCAGGTGCCGCAGCAGACTGTGCGACACCCGAAGCGTAGGGGCGGGCGTGTCGCGCGCCAATGACATGCGATGTAATCGTTTGACGCGCGAGCGCCCGCCCGCTGCCTCTTGAATGCGTTTAGCCGCCTTGCTTGACCAGCGCCGCCAGCGCTTTCATCGCCTGCAGATACGGATACGGCCCGTGGCTGACACGCGCCACGCCGTACTCGGCGAGTTCCGCGAGCGTCGGCGTTTCCGCGACGCGCATCACGTTCACCGGCAGCGGCGACGCGGCCGTCAGCGCGCGAATCAGCGCGGGCGAGCGTAGGCCCGGCACGAACAGGCCGTCGGCGCCGGCCGCCGCATAAGCGCTGGCGCGCGCCAGCGTCGCGTCGAGCAATCGTTCGTCGTGCGTATCGGCTGCGGCCGTGAAGAACACGTCGGTGCGCGCGTTGATGAAGTAGTCGGCGCCCGCGCGATCGGCCGCCTGCCGGGCTGCTGCGACACGGGCCGCCGCGTCGTCGACGTCGCGCAGTTCGCCCGTCGACGGAAAACTGTCTTCGAGATTGCAGCCGATCGCACCGGCCCGGATGCTGAGTGCGATCGTCTCGGCGACCTCTTCCGGCCGCTCGCCGTAGCCGCTTTCGAGGTCGACGGTGACGGGCAGGTCCGTCGCGCGCACGATCCGCTCCAGCATCTCCATCATCAGCGCGCGCGGCATTTGCTCGCCGTCGCCGAAACCGTTGGCTGCCGCGACCGACCAGCTGCCGGTGGCCAGCGCAGCGGCGCCGGCGTCGGCCACCGCCCGCGCACTGCCGGCATCCCACACGTTGAACAGCGCCAGCGGCTGGCCTGCGCGGTGAAGCGACCGGAAAATCGCGCCTTTCTCGTTGTTGCCCATGCTCGTCTCCTCGTGAATACCGGATCGGTTGTCGTGTCGAGCGATATTGCCATCGAATCGGGCGGTGCGACCGGCGTATGCAATGTCTGCTGACAGCGTGTGACAGAACGTGCGCATGACGGCTGCAGCACGATCCGTGCGCCGCCTCAGTCGCGCGACCCCGGCTCGATCGACAGCGTGCGCAACTGGCCGCGCAACTGGTCGACTTCGCCCGGCGCGAACGGCCGCTCGATCTCGGCATGCGTCTGCTGCCACAGCGGGAAGGCTTCGGCCAGCAGCTCGTGCCCGGCTGGCGTGAGTTCCAGCAGGCGGCTGCGTCGGTCATCCGGGTCCTGCGTAATCGTGACGAGGCCGCGCCGTTCGAGCGGCTTGAGCGCCGCGGTGAGCGTGGTGCGGTCCATCGCGAGCAGCGACGCGACCGATTTCATCGGGGCCGGTTGCGGCCGGTTCAACGACATCAGCAGCGAAAACTGGCCGTTGGTGAGGTCGAGCGGGCGCAGCACATCGTCGAAGATGCGCGCCAGATTGCGCGCCGCGCGCTGCATGTGCAGGCACAGGCAGCAATCGCGCACCATCAGCGTCGTTTCGAAGGGAAGCTTTTCTTTTCGTGCCATGTTGCAATTGTGTTGATATCAACCTATCTTGTCAAGGTCGAGGCGCGGCAACCCGCCGTGCCCGTCATCGGAGGAGAAGGCATGAGTGCGCAACAACAGTTGTATCTCGCCGTATTTCTCGGGACCCGGGACAGCCCGGCGATGAAGGCATGGATGGCGCTGCCGGAGGACGAGCGGCGCACGCGCGAGCGCGATGGCATCGCCGCGTGGCATGCGTGGGTCGAGCGCCATCGCGACGCGATCGTCGAGCTGGGCGGGCCGCTTGGCAAGACCAAGCGCATCGACGCGAGCGGCATCCACGACACGACCAATGCGCTGAGCGGCTTCACCGTCGTGCGGGCGGCATCGCACGAGGCGGCCGCCGCGCTGTTCGAAGGTCATCCGCATTTCACGCTGTTCCCGGGCGTGTCGGTGGAGGTGATGCCGGTGCTGGCGATTCCCGGCGCATGAGCGACGCGCGCTGCGGGGCGCCGCGCGTCGCTTCGCGCGATGTGTCATGCCCGGCATGCGGCAGACATTTTTACGACGTTCTGGATGGAGACTGGCGATGAAGCTTTACGGATTTGCCGGCACCCGCTCGCAGCGGGCGCTGTGGGGGCTGAAGGAACTGGATGCGGATTTCGAATTCGTATCGGTCAACCTGCTCGAGGGCGAGCACAAGCGGCCCGATTTCCTGCGCCTGAATCCGGCCGGCAAGGTGCCGGTGCTGGTGGACGGCGACCTCGTGATTCCCGAATCGGCCGCGATCGTGCTGTATCTCGCGGACAAGTACCCGGAGAAGGCGCTGCTGCCCGTCGATCCGGCGCTGCGGGCGCAGCCTATCGATGGATCATGTTCGCGGTGACGGAGCTCGAGCAGCCGCTGTGGCGGATCACGCGGCATACGTTCCTCTATCCGCCGGAGAAGCGCTCGCCGGCCGATATCGAACTGGCCCGCGAGGATTTCATGACGATGGCCGCGATTCTCGACACGCATCTCGAAGGGCGCGAATTCATCGTCGGCGATTCGCTGACGGTGGCCGATTGCGTGACGGCCTACCTGATCGACTGGGCGAGCGAATGCCACTTGATCGAACCGTTCCCGCAATTGCGCGCGTATCTCGAACGGCTGTATGCACGGCCGAAGGCGCCGCAGCGGATCGCGGACGCGAGGAAGGCGGCGTGAAAGTGAAACGGGCGGCGGGTCATGTGCCGCATCGGCACGACCCGCCGCGTCCGCGTGCGATCACGACACCGTATCGGGTCCGCCGAGCGCACGACACAGCATCGCCAGATCGCGCAACGTGAGATGCGGTGTCGCCGCCTGCGGCGGAGCCGGTTCCCCGTCCGCCCGAGGCTCGCGCACGACCCACGCGGCCTGAAGCCCCGCATTCAGCGCGCCGACGATGTCGAGGTGGAAGTCGTCGCCCACATGCAGCAATTCGGCCGGCCGCACGCCGAGTGCGTCCGCCGCCGCATGGAAGATTTCGGGCTCCGGCTTGGCGAAGCCGAATGCACGCGCGCTGAGCGTCGTGCGGAAGAATTCGCCGCCGCCGGTCAGCCGGAGGTCGGCATTGCCGTTGGTGACCGCGATCAGCGGAAAGCGGGCGCTCAACCACGCCAGCGCCGGCAACGCGTCTTCGTAGAATTCGACGCGATTGCGCGCCGCGTAGAAGACGTCGTAGGCGGACTCGGTCAGCGAGACATCTTCGTTCGCGCGTTCCAGCGCAAGCCGGATCGAGCCGATTCGCATCGCGCGATAGTCGCTGGCGAGATCCGGGCGCAACCGTTCGTATTCCTCACGGAGCGCACTGAGTGCCTGTTGCGTCGGAAGCACGCTCGCGGTATTGGGCGCGTGCTCGATCAGCCATGTGCGCAGCGTCGCCTCGGCCCGGACGACGGACGGCCCGAACGGCCACAGGGTGTCGTCGAGGTCGAACGAGAGGGCGGAAACTTTGGCGAGACGCATGGCGGTTGAAAGCGGGAAGTCGTTTTACCAGGGCCACGGAACGGAGGTTCCGCTGCCGTTGTCGAGCGCGTGTCGATACAGGAAGCGCGCGACGGTCAGATCCTGCAGCGCGAGCCCCGTCATGTCGAAGACGGTGATCTCGTGCGCGGCGCGCTCGACCGATGTCGCACCCGCGAGGATGTCACCGATTTCCGTGCGCGGCAAATCCGGCGCCCACTGGCACTCGCCGATGCTGCGCGCCTGATCGTGATCGTCGACGACGATGCGCGCGCGTTCCAGCACGCCGGCCGGCAGTTCGCGCTTGCCGGCAGTATCGGCGCCTACGCAGGTCAGATGGGTGCCTGGCTGCACCGCATCCGCGTCGAACAAGGGGCCGCCGCCGGGCGTGGCCGTGATCACCACGTCGCTATCGGCGACCGCTTCGTTCCGGTCGCGCGCCACGCCGATCGTGCATCGTTCGACGAAGCGCGATTCGAATGCCGGGTCCGACTCGCCGCTCACGGTCACGTATTGCACCGTGCATCGCCGCGGCAGCAGCGCGAGTGCGTAGTCGAGCTGCACGCGCGCCTGCACGCCGGTGCCGAACACGCAGAGCCGCGTGCTGTCGCGCCGCGCGAGCTGTTGCAGCCCGAGGCCGCCGGCGGCGCCGGTCCGCGCGGTGGTGATCGCGTTGCCGTCCATGATGCACAGCGGGCGGCCCGTCGCCGGATCGAACAACGCGACGGTGGCCTGATGCGGCTCGCCGCCGACGGTTCGATTGGCCGGCCAGAATCCGGCCGCCTTGAAGCCGAGCAGGTCCTGGCCGGCGACGTCGCCCGACTTGATGCCGAACACGCCGCCGGTATGCAGCTTCTCGCGCACCACCGGGAATACGCGTCCGGCCCTTCGACTGTGCAGCACGAAGGCTTCGCGCACGGCCGCCATCACTTGCTCGGTCTGCAGGGCAGGCTCGACGGCATCGCGGTCGAGGAGAAGGAGGCGGGCGTCGGTCGGCATGGTCGGGGGCTGTTCGGTGCGGGACGAATCGAGAGTATTTAAAGTTTGTCCAGAATTGGACAAATAGTCAATGAATGGATGATCCGGCATGCACGCCGGACTTCACTTACCACCCGTAGAAGCGCGGCCACGTCTGCGCGGCGCCGTCGTCGCCCGCCTGGTAGTCGGGATGTTGCGCGCCGGTGGCGCACGCGTGATTCGGCAGGATGCGCAGCCGCGTGCCGATCGGGAACCGCTGCGCGATGCCCGTATCCGGCGTGCCCGCCCGCGACACGATCCCGTGCTCCTGGTTGGCGGCGCTCAGCAGGTAGTCGCCGAGCACGTCGCCGGCTTCGGTACAGACCTGCCCGTAGCCGAAATCGCGCGCCTGGCGTTGCGTGCCGCGGTCGCGGCTCATCGCCATCCAGCCCGCGTCGACGATCGCCCAGCCTTTCTCTTCCTGATGACCGATGACGGTGGTCAGCACCGACAGCGCGATGTCGGACAGTTCGCACACGCCGACGTTGTGCATCACGAGGTCGAACATCACGTACACGCCGGCGCGCACTTCGGTCACGCCGTCGAGCCGTTCCGCCGCGAGCGCGGTGGGCGTCGACCCGATGCTCACGACCGGGCACGGCAAGCCGGCGGTTCTCAGGCGCTCCGCGGCCCGCACGGTGCGGCTGCGCTCCTGTTCGGCGATCGCGGCCAGCGCCTCGGGCGCGTCGTATTCGTAGCTGGAGCCCGCGTGAGCGAGCACGCCGCCGAGCAGCATGCCGCCGTCGGTCAGCGCGCGGCCGACGTCGATCAGCAGGTCGGCGTCGGGCGGGATGCCCGAGCGGTGGCCGTCGACGTCGACCTCGATCCACACGTCGAAACGTTCGCCGTGCTCGCGCCCGAACGCGGCGATCGCGTGCGCGGCCGGCAGGCTGTCGGCGACGATCTTCAGGTCGCAGCCTTGGCGGCGCAGCGCAAGCGCCTGGCCGAGCTTGGCGGGCACCATGCCGACCGCGTAGACGATGTCGCGGATGCCGTGCGCGAAGAACTGCTCGGCTTCCTTGAGCGTCGACACCGTGATGCCCTGCGCGCCCGCCGCGATCTGCGCGTCGACGACGTGCCGGCATTTGGTGGTCTTCACATGCGGCCGGAACCGCACGCCGAGCGCGTCCAGATGCGTCTGCATGCGGGCGATGTTGCGCTGCATGCGGTCGATATCGATCAATGCGGCGGGGGTGTTGAGGGTGTGAAGGTCCACGATGCGTCCGAGGGCGGGGTTGTCGATGCGGACACTGTAGGGCGGTTGGCTCGCGTCGTGTTTAATGCGGGGCTAATCTGCCATTAAATCGAATTTAAGGCTCACGCCTTGCCGCGCCACGGCGGCGGATCGAGAAACTGCCGCGCGGCGTCGAGAAATACCCGCTGCCGCGCGGAGCGGCCGGTACGCGACGGCAACAGCGCCGTCACCGGCGCGGGCGGCAGGCTCCAGCCGGGCAGCAACCGCACGAGCTTGCCGTTCGCGAGCAGCGGCGCGACGTCCCACTCGGAGCGTTCGACGATGCCGAGCCCGGCCAGCGCCCATTCGGTGATGACGGTGCCGTCGTTGGAAGACAGCGCGCCCGTGACGCGGATGACGGTAGACCGCCGTGATTCGCCCTTGACGCCGCGGCCGGGCGAGAAGCGCCAGCGCGGGATGTCTTCGTCGTTCTCGCGCAGGCACAGGCAGTCGTAGCGGGTCAGGTCGGACGGATGATTCAGGTCCTTGAGGCGGCGCGCGTAGCCGGGGCTCGCACACAGGAAGCGCTCGTTGGGCGCGAGCGGATAGCCGATCCACGAAGACGACTTGAGGCTGCCGACATGCACGACCACGTCGGCCCCCGATGCGGTGGTCAATGGGCTCTCCGACAGGTGGAGCGAGATTTCGAGCTTCGGATGCGCGCGCTGCACGTCGCGCACGATCCGCGCGACGTACTTGCGGCCGAAACCGAGCGGGGCGACGACGCGCAGCGTGCCTTGCACGTCGCCGTGGTCGCCCGCGATGTTGATTGGCAGCGCCTCCACGCGCTCGAGGATGCCGACGGCTTCCTGGTACAGCCGCTGCCCTTCGTCGGTCAGCGCGATTCCTTTCGGCTGCCGTACGGCGAGCCTCGCGTTCAGCCGTGCCTCCATTCGTTGCAGGCGAATCGTGACCGCGGGCGGTGTGAGATCGAGCAGCCGGGCGGCAGCGGCCAGGGAGCGCGACGTGCCGATCGCGCGGACGAGTCGAAGGTCGTCGAGGTCGAGCATTTCTTGGCTCTTAATGCAGAGGGTGTCGAGCATTAAACCGCAGATTGCGCGGGGAAGCCATCGACGTGGCGTGGAGCGGCTGCGATGAGGATGACGGGAATGCACCCGCTTCCTTCGCCGGATACATCGACGATCGTGACGCCGGCTGTACGCCCGCCTACGCATCCAATCCGAAAATCAGCGACCGGTGTACGCCCACCCCCGCCGCGACGCCGGATGCCGAGGCGAACGTCGCATTCGTCATCAGGCTCGACGCGTCGCCGGCCGCGTACACGCCGGCGACGCTCGTCTGCTTCCATGTATCGACGCGAATCGCGGTGCCGAGCGGACCTTCGTCGAACGCGCAGCCGAGCTGCTGCGCGAGGTCGCTCGCCATGTCGGTGCGCGCGCCGATGAACAGTGCGTCGATCGGCACGGCTTGACCGTCGGCGAGCCGCAGCGCGTCGATACGCGGCGCATCGCCGAGAATCTCGACGACTGGCGAGCGCTCGATGCGTACGCCGCGTGCTGCGAGCAACGCGGCTTCCTCGTCGTTCGCTTCGACCACGCCCTGCGTGAACCACGTCGTCGGGCCCCAGTCCGGAATCAGGATCGCCTGATGGACCGACAGCGGATGCGTGGCGAGCACGCCGAGCCGCTGGCCGCTCACTTCATATCCATGGCAGTACGGACAATGCAGCACGCTGATGCCCCAGCGTTCCGCGAGCCCCGGCAGCGCGGGCAGTTCGTCGCGGATGCCGGTCGCGAGAATCAGCCGGTCGGCGCTCGCGCGGCTGCCGTCGGCCAGCGTCACGTGAAAGCGTCCGTGCGCGTCGCGCTCGGCCGTGCGCGCCTCGCCGTCGATGCGCTGCACGGTCGGATACGCGGCGAGTTGCGCGCTCGCTTCGGCGACGATCCGCGCGGGCGGCTTGCCGTCCTGCCCGAAGAAGCCGTGCGCGTGTTCGGCAAAACGGTTGCGCGGCCGGCCGGCATCGATCACGAGCACGCGGCGGCGTGCCCGCGCCAACTGCATCGCGGCCGACAGCCCCGCGAAGCTGCCGCCGATCACGATCACTTCATGATGGGTATCCATGCATCCACTCCTTTCTGAACCTGCGTGACGGACAGACGTGTTCCGCTGGCGGCCAACTCATGAAACACGAGCAGTTGCATGATAGGGCGGTGATATCATTCATGCAACTTCAGAAGTTTCGAGAGAGGGGAGCTCCGCCCGTGAGAACCGACAGCCGTTTGTCGCGCATGCTGCATGCGCTGATCCACATGGACCAGGCCGACGGCCCGCTGACGTCGGAGACGATCGCGACGATGCTGTGCACGAACCCGGTCGTCGTGCGGCGCCTGCTCGGCGGGTTACGCGATTGCGGTTACGTGCAATCGGAGAAGGGGCACGGCGGCGGCTGGGCGCTGAGCGTCGCGCTCGACGACATCACGCTGCTCGACGTCTATCGCGCGGTGGGCGAGCCGCCGCTGTTTTCCGACCTGGTGCCCGAGGACGAGCCCGAATGCCTGGTCGAACAGGCGGTCAACGCGCATCTGTCGGCGACGCTGAAGGAGGCCGAAGCGTCGCTCCTGGCACGCTTTGGCGAAGTCACGCTCGGCATGCTGTCGCGTGATTTCGAGGCGAAGGCGGCGCTGCGGGGGTACACGCGCTGACGTGGCGCAGCATCCCGATCGAGCGCGCCTGACATGCAATCTGGCACGATCCGGCGCGGCCGAAACCGCCGCGCCGCCATGTTCTGTCCCCCAACTTCTGCCCGGTTCGCCCGCCACAGGGCAAAATACGGGTTTTCCGCACCCGCGAGGGCGCGTTCGAATCACGCGCCGGGCGGCGCCAGTGCGCATGCCGCACGCCGCCGCCCGGCGCCCAGGCAAGAAACGCTCGCCGTGCTGCGAGCCCACAGGAGTCCAGACCCCATGCCCGAATCCAACCTGTCCTTCTTCGGCCGGCTGTCGCTGGCCGTCGGCACGTTCTTCTCCGTGCTCGGCAATCGCGAGTTCGCGGCCGACGTACTGCGCGTGCGCGATGGCGCGTCGGCACCCGTTGCACCCGTCCCGACCCCGGCACCCGCTGCCGCGCCCGTCGCACCCGCGCCGGTGAAGGCGCCGGCCCCCGAGCTGCGCGAAGCGAGCCCGCAGGCCGCCCTGCAACTGCTCGGCCTGCTGCAGCGCGATGCGCGCTTCATCGATTTCGTCGAGGAAGACATCGCCGGCTACGCGGACGCCGACATCGGCGCGGCCGCGCGCCTCGTGCACGACGGTTGCCGCGCCGCGCTGCGCGAACACTTCACGATCGTGCCGGTGCGCGATGAAGCCGAAGGCAGCCGCGTGACGCTGCCCGCCGGCTTCGACGCGACGGCCGTGCGCGTGACCGGCAACGTGGTCGGCTCCGCGCCGTTCACCGGCACCGTCAGCCATCGCGGCTGGCGCGTGTCCGACGTGCGCCTGCCGAAGCTGACGGGCAGCCACGACGCATCGGTGATCGCACCGGCGGAGGTGGAACTGTGAGCGATCCGCGCTATTCGATCGGTATCGATCTCGGGACGACCCATTGCGCGCTGTCGTACGTCGACAGCAGCACGAGCGACGGCGAAAAGATCGTGCAGCAGGTACTGCCGATCGCGCAACTGACCGCGCCCGGCGCGCTGGAATCGCGCGACCTGCTGCCGTCGTTCCTCTACCTGCCGCATGAAAGCGAACTGACCCAGGGCGACCTGACGCTGCCGTGGACGGCCTCGCGTGCGTTTGCGGTCGGTGAGATGGCGCGCACGCGCGGCGCCGGCACGCCGATTCGCCTCGTGTCGAGCGCGAAGAGCTGGCTGTGTCACCCGGGCGTCGACCGCCGCGCGGCGATCCTGCCGAGCGATGCGCCGCCGGAAGTGGCCCGCGTGTCGCCGCTGGAAAGCTCGATCCGTTATCTCACGCACCTGCGTGAAGCGTGGGACCACGCGCATCCCGACGCGCCGTTCGCCGACCAGGACGTGACGGTGACGATCCCCGCGTCGTTCGATCCGGCCGCGCGCGAGTTGACGGCCGAGGCCGCCCGCGCCGCAGGCTACACGCGGATGACGCTGCTTGAAGAGCCGCAGGCGGCGCTGTATAGCTGGATCCAGAAGAGCGAAGGCGGCTGGCGCAAGCAGGTGCAGGTCGGCGACCTGATCCTGTGCGTCGACGTCGGCGGCGGCACGACCGACCTGTCGCTGATCGCGGTGGTCGAGCGCGACGGCAATCTCGAACTGCATCGCGTGGCCGTCGGCGAGCACATCCTGCTCGGCGGCGACAACATGGACCTCGCGCTCGCGCACGTGGTCGCACGCAAGCTCGCGCAGCAGGGCACGCAGGCCGATCCGTGGCAACTGCGCGCGCTGACCTACGCGTGCCGCTCGGCGAAGGAAACGCTGCTGTCCGACCCGACCACCGATGCGGTGCCGCTCGTCGTGCCGAGCCGCGGCTCGAAGCTGATCGGCGGCTCGATCCGCACCGAGCTGACGCGCGCGGAACTCACGCAGACGATTCTCGAAGGCTTCTTCCCGCAGGTCGATGCGGCCGCGCGCCCGGTGAGCCGCGCGCGTGTCGGCCTGACGCAGCTCGGCCTGCCGTATGCGCAGGACGCCGGCATCACGCGCCATCTCGCGGCGTTCCTCGGTCGCCAGGTCGCGGCGCTCGACACGCTCGAAGGCGTGCAGCGCACGCTGCCGCAAGGCGCGACGTTCCTGCATCCGACCGCCGTGCTGTTCAACGGTGGCGTGTTCAAGTCGACGCTGCTCACGCAGCGCGTGCTCGATACGCTCAACAACTGGCTCGCCGCCGAAGGCGCGCCGCCCGCGCGCCTGCTCGAAGGCGCGGATCTCGATCTCGCGGTCGCGCGCGGCGCGGCGTACTACGGCTACGTGAAGCGCGGCCGTGGCGTGCGCATTCGCGGCGGCACGGCGCGTGCGTACTACGTCGCGATCGAATCGGCGATGCCCGCGGTGCCGGGGCTGGAGCCGCCGGTGCAGGCGCTGTGCGTCGCGCCGTTCGGGATGGAGGAAGGCTCGGACGCGGCGCTGCCGCCGCAGGAGTTCGGCCTCGTCGTCGGCGAACCGGTGCAGTTCCGCTTCTTCGGGTCGTCGGTGCGTCGTCAGGATCAGGTCGGCACGCTGCTCGACTACTGGTCGCCGGAAGAGCTGCAGGAGCTGGAGGAAATCCAGGCGACGCTGCCCGCCGAAGGGCGGACGGTCGGCGAAGTCGTGCCGGTGAAGCTGCATGCGCGCGTGACCGAAGCCGGCACGCTCGAACTCGAGGCGATCCCGAGCGGCACGAACGAGCGCTGGAAGGTCGAGTTCGACGTGCGCGGCGCCGCCTGAGCGCGATGAAGCGTTATACGGTCGGCATCGACCTCGGCACCAGTAATACGGTCGTCGCGTACGTCGAGGCCGGTTCCGACGCGATCCGCGTGTTCGACGTCGAGCAACTGGTCGGGCCCGGCGCGGTGGCCGCGCAGCCGCTGCTGCCGTCGGTGCGCTATCACCCGGCGGCGGGCGAGTTGCCGCCGGACGCGCTGCGGCTGCCGTGGGCGGCTGATCCGAAGGTAAACACGAAGGCGAACGCGGCCGATGCGCCGCCCGCCGTGATCGGCCGCTATGCGCGCACGCTCGGCGCGCAGGTACCGGGCCGGCTCGTGTCGAGCGCGAAGAGCTGGCTGTCGCACGCCGCGGTCGACCGGCTCGCGGCGATCCTGCCGTGGGGCGCGGCCGACGGCGTCGACAAGGTGTCGCCGGTCGACGCGAGCGCGAGCTATCTCGCGCATGTGCGTGACGCGTGGAACGCGCGTTTTCCCGATGCGCCGCTCGCGCAGCAGGACGTGATCCTGACGGTGCCCGCGTCGTTCGACGACGGCGCGCGCGCGTTGACCGTCGAGGCCGCGCGACGCGCGAAGCTGCCGGCGCTGCGGTTGCTGGAAGAGCCGCAAGCCGCGTTCTACGACTGGCTGTACGGCCAGCGCGACACGTTGCGCGAGACGTTCACCGTGGCGCGGCGCGTGCTGATCTGCGACGTCGGCGGCGGCACGACCGACCTCACGCTCGTCGACGTCGCGCCGGGCGACGACGGCGAACCGACCTTCACGCGCGTCGGCGTCGGCAATCACCTGATGCTCGGCGGCGACAACATGGACCTCGCGCTCGCGCGCCTGGTCGAGTCGCGGCTGACCGAGCCCGGTACGCGGCTGTCGGCCGCGAGCCTGTCGCAACTCGTCGAGCGCTGCCGCGCGGCGAAGGAGCGGCTGCTCGGCGACGACGCGCCCGCGTCCGTCACCGTCACGCTGCTCGGCGCGGGCAGCAAGCTCGTCGGCGGTGCGCGTTCGGCCGAGCTGACGCGACAGGAAGTCGAGCAGATCGTCGTCGACGGGTTCTTTCCGCAGGTCGAGGCCGGCGAATTGCCGCGCCGTGCGCGCGCGGCGATCGTCGAATTCGGCTTGCCGTATGCGAGCGACGCGGCCGTCACGCGCCACGTCGCCGCGTTCCTGAAGCGTCATGCGGAAGGCCCGCTGCCGGACACGCTGCTGCTCAACGGCGGCGTGTTCCGCGCGGGCGCGCTCGCCGGCCGTCTCGCGCAGACGCTCGGTACGTGGCGCGGCGCACCGCTCGACGTGCTGCACAACGCGCATCCGGACGTGGCCGTCGCGCGCGGCGCGGTGGCCTACGGGCTTGCGCGCGCCGGACATGCGCCGCGCATCGGCGGCGGCTCCGCGCGCAGCTATTTCCTCGTGCTCGACGATGGCGCCGAGGGTGCTGTCGCGCGCGGTGTTTGTCTGCTGCCGCGCGGCGCGGAAGAAGGCCGCGAGATCCATCTCGACGATCGCACGTTCGCGCTGCAGCTCGGGCAGCCGGTGCGCTTTCACCTCGTATCGACGGTGGCCGACACGAAGTACCAGCCCGGCGATCTCGTCGATCTCGACGGCGGCGATTTCGTGCGGCTGCCGCCGATCGCGACGGTCGTCGACGCGAAGGCGGGCGGCGACGCGCGCGAAACGCCGGTGAAGCTCACCGCGTCGCTGACCGAGGTCGGCACGCTCGAAATGCATTGCATCGCGACCGACGACGCGGCGCGCCGCTGGCGGCTCGAATTCCAGTTGCGCGGCGATGCGCCGGTGCAAGGTGACGATGTGGCGCTCGCGCGGCATCCGCGGCTCGACCAGGCGATCGAGCTGATCGAGCGCTCGTTCGGCAGCAAGGCCGCGGGCGTGACGCCGAAGGACACGCGCCGGTTGCGCGCGCAACTTGAACAGGTGCTCGGCGCGCGCGAAGACTGGGACGTCGCGCTTGCACGCGAACTGTTCGACGCATTGCTCGCGCGGGCGCGGCGGCGGCGCCGCTCGGCCGATCACGAGCGTGCGTGGCTGAATCTCGCCGGGTATTGCCTGCGTCCGGGTTTCGGTCATCCGCTCGACGCGTGGCGCATCGAGCAGCTGTGGCCGCTGTTCGACGACGGTATTCAGTACGTGACCGATGCACAGGTGTGGTCCGAGTGGTGGACGCTGTGGCGGCGCGTGGCCGGCGGCCTCGACGACGACGCGCAGACGCAGGTGCGCGACGCGATCGCGTTCCTCGAACCGTCCGACGACAAGCGGCGCAAGCTGCCGTTCGATCCGGCCAAGGTCGGTCCGGCCGACATGACGCGGTTGTCCGCGTCGCTCGAACGGCTGCCTGTCGCGCGCAAGGTCGAGCTCGCCGAGCGCTTGATCGCGCAATTGCAGAAGCCGGCCGACCGCGCGTTGTGTGCGTGGGCGCTCGGGCGGATTGGCGCAAGGCGGCCGTTCTATGGCAGCGCGCACAGCGTCGTGCCGGCGGAAATCGTCATCGGCTGGCTCGATGCGCTGTTCGCGCTCGACTGGAAGCAGGTCGAGCCGGCTGCATTCGCGGCTGCACAGATTGCGCGGATGACCGGCGACCGTTCGCGCGATCTGCCGGACGACACGCGCGAGGCCGTCATCAAGCGCCTGTCGGCCGCGAATGCATCGGTGGCGTGGATCGACATGGTTCGTGAAGCGATCGCGTTCGATGAAGCCGATACGGTGCGCGTGTTCGGCGAAACGCTGCCGGCCGGGTTGAAGCTGCTGGGCGATTGAGCGCAGCTTGGGATGCTTCGATCTCGTTCGCAGATCGAAGCATCCGGTCGACGTCGCACCAACCATGGCGCGACGTCGACGCCCGTTTCATTCAGGCGTGCGATACCGACACCGCATCGCGCCGTTTTTCCTCTGATTCGATTTCCACGCCGTCATGCGCCGCCGCCGAACGCCGCGCGAGATGAATCCCCGCGAGCATGCAGCGCACCGACCCGCCGGCCAGTTCGATCGTCGGCACGTCGAGCGGTAGCAGTCGCGCGGAGCGTTCGATCGTCACGCGCTGCTCGCCGGTCAGACAGTCGAACGCGCGCCGCGACAGCGCGAGCACGCGCCCATTCTTCCCCGACAATTCCAGCGTATTGCCCGCGAAATTCGCGATTTGCGATGCATCGAGCGCAATCACCGCGCGCCCCGTTTCGCTCAGGCGTTGCGCGATCTCGCCACGGCGGCGGCTGTCGGCGATCAGGTCGAGGCCGACCATCGCGAACTCGGTCGCGACGCTCATCATCACGTTCGTGTGATAGATCGGCCGCCCGTTCGCATCGGCCGTGTCGAAGCAGATCGGCTCGAAATTGAAGTGCGTGCAGAAGCGTTCGAGCGCGACCGGATCGGCTCGGCGCGAGCGCGCGGTGTACGCGATCCGTGCGACGTGATCGAACACCATCGCGCCGGTGCCTTCCAGGAACACGTCGTCGTATTCGAGGCCCGAGTAGTCGATCACGTCCTGCACGCGGTACTCGGCCTTCAGCATCTCGATCACGTCCGCACGCCGCTCGCGGCGGCGGTTCGAGCTGTGCATCGGATACAGCGCGACATGGCCGCCCGGATGCGTCGAGAACCAGTTGTTCGGGAACACGGAGTCGGGCGTGTCGCGCTCGCCGTGGTCGTCGAACACATGCACGCGCACGCCCGCATCGGCGAGCGTCTGCGCGGCGGCCGTGACTTCGTCGCGCGCGGCGGCCGATACCGACGACGTGTCGTGCGAATCGTCAGCGGCCGTGCGCTGGAACGCGTTGTCGGCCGCGGTCTGCGGGTTCGGCACGAAGCGGTGCGGCCGGATCATCACGACGGCGGACGGCGCCTGGATCGATACGAGATTCATGAAGGGCGGGAGCGAAGGGCAGGAAAACGGGCGGCGTACGGGCCGCCCGTGCATGACGGTCAGCGCGCGAACGCGGCGACGGCTTCGGTCACGAACGCCGCGTGGCCGTGCGCGATCGCGGCCGGGTCGTCGATCAGCGCGAACAGGTTCTTCGGATCGACGGCAGGCGGAATCAATGCGATCTCGACGCCCGCGTTGTGCTGCTGCGCGAGCGCGTACAGGTAGCGCAGCGCCGAGTAATCCTCGAGCGCGAAGCCGACCGAGTCGAACACCGTGACTTCATCCGCGCGTTGGCGGCCGGTCGTCTCGCGCTGCAGCACGCGCCACAGCTCGGTGACGGGGAAATCGGCCGGCATCTGCTGGATCTCGCCCTCGATGCGCGACTGCGGCTCGAATTCGACGAACACGCGGCCCGCGCGCAGCACGCCCGCTTCGAGTTCGGTCTTGCCCGGACAGTCGCCGCCGACCGCGTTCAGGTGCATGCCGGGCTCGATCATGTCGGCCGTGACGATCGTGGCAAACGCCTTGTCGGCGGTGACGGTCGTCACGATGTCGGCGCCGCGCACCGCGTCGGCGGTCGAAGCGGCGCGCACGATGCGCAAGCCGGGGTACGCGGCAAGGTTCCGCACGAGCTTGTCGGTCGCGTGCGAATCGACGTCGAACACGCGAATTTCGTCGATGCCGAGCAGCGTGTGGAATGCGATCGCCTGGAATTCACTTTGCGCGCCGTTGCCGATCAGCGCCATCGAGCGCGCATCGGGCCGCGCGAGCACCTGCGCGGCGAGGACCGACGTGGCGGCCGTGCGCAGCGCGGTGGTCAGCGTGAGTTCGGCGAGCAGCAGCGGGTAGCCGGTATCGACCTCGGCGAGCGCGCCGAACGCCATCACCGTGTGCATGCCGCGCGCCGCATTGACGGGGTGGCCGTTCACGTACTTGAACGCGAACAACGACGCGTTCGCCACAGGCATCAGCTCGATCACGCCGTCGCGCGAGTGGCACGCGACGCGCGGCGACTTGTCGAAATCGGCCCAGTGCAGGTAGTCGGCGCGCAGCGTGTCGACCAGTTCGCGCAGGAACGTCGTGACGCCGGTTTGGGCGATCAGGCGGGCGGTGGCGGGAACGTCGAGGAAGCGAGTCATCGGTCTGTCTCCATATTCGGTGCCGGTACGGGGGGCCGGCGTTCTGGTCGACCGGCCGGGGCTTCGGCGCGAATCCGGGCTTCCTGGAAAGGCAGCGGCGCGGCGGGTCGGCCGGTCGATGGAGTCATTATTTCCGCGAGTCGAGCCAACAAAAAGACGGCAAAAGTGGCAGATTTATCGATAGACTTGGCAAATTGCCAGCCCATTCCGGCAGTTTGATCAATTCAAGCTGGCCGGCATGCGCCGCCTCCGGCACGCTGGCGGCCGGTTCACGCTCAACAGGAAAGCCGTTCATGATCACGCTCGACGACGTCGACCGTCAGCTCATCGCGCTGCTGCGCGACAACGCGCGACTGCCTGTCGTCGCGTTGGCGAAAGAATTGCGCGTGGCGCGCGCGACCGTGCAAAACCGGCTCACGCGGCTCGAGAAGAACGGCGTGATCGTCGGCTATACGGTGCGGCTCAAGCCGGCCGCCGAACGGCACCGGATTCGCGCGCTGATGTCGATCGCGGTGCAGGGCAATCGCGGCGCGGAGGTGGTGAAGGTGCTGCGCGGGCATCCGAACGTCGCGTCGATCCACAGCACGAACGGGCGCTGGGATCTCGTCGCCGAACTGCATGCCGATTCGCTCGAGCACTTCGATCGTGTGCTCGGCGCGATCCGCTTGATCGACGGGATCGCCAATACCGAGACGAGCATCCTGTTGTCGACGCACAAGGCGTGACGCGGGCAGGGCCGCGCCACGTTCCTGCACGCGGTCAGGCGCCGGCCGCCGATTCCGGAAACACCGGCTCGCCGAGCGTCAGCATCAACCGGTTCGCCCACGCGAAAATCGCGATCGCGTGCGACAGGTCGAGAATCTCCTCATGCGTGAGCCCTTCGGCTTCGAGCGCGGCGATGTCGCTTTCGTTGATCGCGTCGGGCCGTTCGGTCAACGCGATCGCATAGCGGACGATCGCGCGTTCGCGCGCCGTCGTGCCGGCCGTCGCCGGATCGTCGAACACCTGCTCGATCGCATCGGTGCGTTTCGCGAGTTGCGCGAAGCGCTGCGCATGCACCGATGCGCAGTACACGCAGCCGTTCACGCGCGACACCGCCGTGCTCGCGAGTTCGCGCTCCGCGCGCGACAGCCCGCCGGGGCCGTACATGATCGCGTTGAACACGCCCGAGCGCTGCCGCAGGATCTCGGGAAGATGGACGAGCAGCAGGTAATAGTCGGACGTTTTCGCTTGCGGATGGCTCGCTTCGAGCACCGCGAGTTGTTCGGGCGTCGCGGCGTCGAGCGAGACCGTGTCGAGCCACGCGCGCCAGCCGAGCGTGTCGGATGTGAAGCCGTGAGTGGCCGTCGTCATGCGGCCTCCTTTGCGGCACGTGCCTGAAGTGCCCGCGCGGCGGCGGCGACACGCAACTGATACGCGACGAACGCGACGAGCTGCGACAGCGCGACGATCGCGGGGGTCGTGAGTCCGGCCGATTTCAGCGCGTCGAGATCGGATGCGCGCGCGTCGACCGGGGCGTGCGTCAGGCGCTTCGCGTGCAACAGGATCGCGCCGAGGCGGCGCGGCAGTGCGTCGAGCGCGTCGGCATCGGCTCGTTCGATGTCGGCAAGCGTGCCGCCTGCGTCGAGCAATCGGGCGCGATAGATGTCGGCCAGCGCGTGTGCATTCGACTGCTGCGCGACATACCGTGCCGCATGCAGCCGCTCGATCAGTGAAAGATCGGGCAGCGCGGGATCGAACAGCGCGGCTTCGCTCAGTCGCGTCGGAAGCAGCACCTTGTCGCGGGCGCGGCGCAGCGCGGCGACGGCGTCGCCTTCCCGCAGGCCGGCTGCCGCGTCGATCATATCCGGCGCGGCGGCCGGCGTGATGGAGTCAGTCATCGGTTCGGTGTTCCTTCATCGTCAAAGTGATCGAGGGCATCGGCGTCGCGCCATTCGTCGCCTTGCAGTTCGGCATTCGCGTAGGCGACGAGCGCGTCGTAGTGGCGGTCGCGATCGGCATCGAACAGTCGGCTCGCAATGCCGCGCGCGAGCCGCTGCGCGCCCGCGCTGATCGCCGGGATATCGCCGGACAGCTTGCCGTGGCTCAGGCTCGCCGCGTGGTTGAAGCAGTGGATGCGCGTGACGGCCGGGCACGCGCCGCGCTCGCGTTCCTGAAACGCGAACGCGGGGCCGAGATCGGGCGACTCGGCGAGCTCGTCGAGCCACAGCGCCGGTTCCGGCCGATAGCGATCCTTCCAGCGCCGCACGTGCGCGCCGAACGACGCGAATTCGTCGCGCGTCGTCCAGTCCGAATGAAAGCCCGTCGCGAAGATCAGGAAATCGACGGTGTAGCGGCCGCGCGGCGTCGTCACGTCGAGGCCGTCCGCATGGTCGGCGAGCGTCTCGATCGGGCTGCCCGCATGGAAATGCGCATGGTCGTGGCGCGAGACGCGCAGCACGCTGTCGCGCGGCGGCGGCGTCTGCGACGTGAGCGCGTAGTGCATGAAACGCCACTTCGTCGCGTCGTCGAGATCGGCGTAGCCGTGCACGAGGCCCGGGCTGCCGATGCCGGTCAGCTTGTTGATGCGCGGAATGTCCGCGCGACGGAAGAACAGGTCGACGCGCGCGGCGCCCGCTTCGAGCGCGGTGCCCGCGTTGTCGAACGCGGATGCGCCCGCGCCGACCACGCCGACACGCTTGCCCGCGAGCGCCGCGAAATCGATGGGCTCGGACGAATGGGCCCAGCGCGAGCGCGGCGCGCGCTGCGCGACGGGCGGCACGTACGGGCCGCCGAGACCGTCGCGGCCGGTCGCGAGCACGACGTGCCGCGCGAGCAGCGTCTGCGCTTCGCCGTTGCCGCGCACGTCGAGCGCGAGCAGCCCGTCGTCGCGCGGGCGCAGCGCGACGAGCGTCGTGTCGTTGCGCACCTGCAGGTCGAGCACGCGCCGATACCAGCGCAGGTAGTCCATCCATTGCGGGCGCGGGATCTTGTACAGCGCGTCCCACGCGTCGCGGCCGTATTGCGCTTCGAACCACGCGCGGAACGTCAGCGCGGGCAGCCCGAGCGCGGGGCCGGCAAGCTGCTTCGGCGAACGCAGCGTCTCCATCCGCGCGAACGTGACCCACGGGCCTTCGTAGCCGGCCGGCGCGCGGTCGATCACGCACTGGTTGTCGATGCCGAGCAGGCGCAGTTCGGCGGACGCCGCGAGCCCGGCCATGCCACCGCCGACGATCGCCACGTCGAGCACGCGCACGCCGTCCGCTTCGCGCGGCGGCACCCACGACGGCGCGGGCAGGTCGAGCCAGCGCAGGTCCTGCGCGAGCCGGGCTTCGAGTGCGTCGAGTTGGGCCGTCATGCGGCCTCCGGGCGCGCGCGGCGGGTGCGTGTCGGGCGAGGCGGGCGCGCGGTGCGGTCGGTGCGCAGCCGGTCGCCGCGCAGCAGCGCGTCGTGCGCGGCGGCGTCGTGAAAGATCACGTCGTCGAGCAGCGTGCGCGTCGTGCGATGCAGCGCGTCGAGCAGCGCATCGACGGCCTCCGTGCGCGCCTTGCCGGCCGGCGTCGCGACGCCGAACGCGAACGGAATGTCGACGTCGAGCGCGCGCGCGACGACACCCTCCACCGGCAGCGCGACGCCGGTGGCCGGATCGACGATGCCGATCCCGATGCCCGCGCGCGCGGCCATCACCGCATTCAGTGACGCATTGGTTTCGATGAACACGCGCGCGTCGACCCGTGCGGCCGCGAATGCGGCATCGATCCGCTGGCGCAGCCGGTGCCGGTTCGCGACCGTCACGATGCGGCGTCGCGCGAGGTCGCGCAGCGCGATACGCGGCTGCGCCGCGAGCGGATCGTCGGCCGGCAATACGGCGACGCAGGGCGTCTGCGCGATCCAGTGCACGTCGAGCCCGGCATGCGCCATCGGCAGCGTGACGACGCCGACATCGGCCGTGCCGGCCAGCACCTCGTGCACGACATGCTCGGCCGATTCGCTGCGCAACTGGTAGTGCGGCGCGTGCGCGTCGTCCGGCAGCGCGGCGAGCGCGGCCGGCACGAGCGTGGCCGCGAGCGACGGCGTGGCCGCGATGCGCACGGGTTCGGCGGTTTCATCGCCGAGCGCGCGGGCCCGCGCCTCGATCGCGCGCAGGCCGACCAGCGAGCGCTCGACTTCCTCGTACAGCAGGAACGCGCGGCGCGTCGGCGTGACGCGCGGGCCGTGCCGGTCGAACAGCGCGTAGCCGAGATCGGCTTCGAGTTCCTGGATCTGCCGCGTGACGGCCGGCTGCGAGCGGCCGAGCAGTTCGCCCGCGCCGGTCACGCTGCCGGCCGACATGACCGCGGAAAAGGCTTCGAGTTGATGCAGCTCCATGACGCGTTCCGATGATGCAATTTGCGCATTGTAGGAGCGTGAGCATGCACGATTCATATAATGATTTTTGCTATCGACAGCGGGAAAACTGCGAAGGGCGCGACCGACGCGGCGGCCGGCCCTGCGCGCATGCGCGCCGGTTGTGCGGGGTGACGAGAACGAAACGCCAATCGAATCAACGCGATGCGATGCATGCCCGCATGTCGGTGGATGCAGCGGGCATTCACGTCGATCGCGAACGTCATCCGCTTCGCGCCGCCTGCGATATCGATATGCACAAAACTTCGTTGGAACGCTATGACCCGGATGGTTACATGCCCTCACTCTTTTCGATTGACTGAAGCTGGGGGACGCATGAACGTTTCGGGGAACGACGCACGCGGCGCATGGCGGCGCGTGCTGGGCACGGTGGCGGCGCTCGCTGCCGCATGGGGTTTGTCGACGGGCGGCGCGCTAGCGGCCGGCGTGTCGGGCGAGCCGGTGGTGATCGGTGTGAGCGGGCCGCTCACGGGCCAGGACGCGCAGTACGGCGAGCAGTGGAAGCGCGGCTTCGATCTCGCGCTCGACGAGATCAACGGCAGCGGCGGCATTCACGGCCGGCCGCTCGCGATCGACTTCCAGGACAGCCGCAGCGATCCGCGCCAGGCGGTGGCGATCGCGCAGAAGTTCGTCGCCGATCCGCGCATCGCGATCGAGCTCGGCGATTTCTCGAGCGCGACGTCGATGGCCGCGTCGCCGATCTATCAGCGCGGGCAACTGATCCAGTTCGGCTTCACGAATTCGCATCCGGATTTCACGAAGGGCGGCGACTATCTGTGGAGCACGGCGCTGAGCCAGGCCGAGGAACAGCCGCTGCTCGCGCGCTACGCGGTGAAGGAACTCGGCTTCAAGCGGATCGCGGTGCTGTACCTGAATACCGACTGGGGGCGCACCAGCAAGGACATCTTCGCGAAGGCGGTGACGGGGCTCGGCGCGCAGGTCGTCGCGGCCGAAGGCTACCAGCCGGCGGAGAAGGATTTCCGTTCGACGCTCGTGCGCATCGGTGAATCGAAGCCCGATTCGATCGTGCTGATCTCCTATTACGCCGACGGCGCGCAGATCGTGCGCCAGGCGCGCACGTCGGGCGTTGCACTGCCGATCGCGGCGGTGGGCTCCGTGTATTCGCCGAAGTTCCTCGAACTGGGCGGCACGGCCGTCGAAGGCGTCTATACGGAGTCGAACTTCTTCCCGGCCGAACCGCGCCCCGAGGTGCAGGCGTTCGTGCAGCGCTATCGCGCGAAATTCCACGCCGATCCCGATTCGTTCGTCGCGCGTGCTTACGATGCGCTGATCCTGTCGGCCGAGGTGCTGCGCCGCTACGGCACGACGCGCCAGGCCGCGCACGACGGCTTCGCGAAAGTGAGCGACGTGCCGAGCGTGATCTTCGGCAAGGTGCGTTTCGATCCGCAGACGCGCCGCGTCGCCGGCGCGCGCACGGTCTATCTGGTCGTGAAGCAGGGGCAGTGGGCGCTGTGGGACGGCGCGAAGCCGCAGCTCGCGGCGCGCTGAACCCGACATGAACCGCCTGCACCTGACGGACGCATCGTGATGGCTTCCTGGCTCGACTACACGCTCAACGGCCTCATCGTCGGCAACATCTACGCGCTGCTCGCAGTCGGGCTCGCGCTGATCTTCGGCGTGTCGCACCTGATCAACTTCGCGCACGGCTCGGTGTACATGGTCGGCGCGTTCATCGGCTGGCTGTGCCTGACGCGCTTCGGGCTGCCGCTGCCCGTCGCGCTCGCGGCGGTCGTGGTCGGCTGCGGCGCGCTCGGCATCGCAATCGAACGGATCGGGCTGCGGCCGCTGCGCCATGCCGCGCGCATCGCGCCGTTGCTCGCGACGATCGGCATCAGCTTCATCCTCGACCAGCTCGCGCAGCTCGCGTTCGGCGCGGACCCGCGCGCGGTGCCGACGCCGCTACCCGACTGGCACGTGCGGATCGCCGGCGCGACGCTCGGCTCGCTCGACTTGCTGATCGCGGGCATCGGCATCGCGGCGGCCGCGCTGCTGTACGGCTTCCTGCGCTTCACGCGCCTCGGCTGGGCCGTGCGCGCGACCGCGCAGGATCGCGACGCGGCGCTGCAGATGGGTGTCGACGTCGATCGCGTGAACCAGACCGTGTTCGCAATTGCGTGCGCGCTCGGCGGCGTGAGCGGGCTGCTGGTCGGCATGTACTACAACAGCATCGATCCGGCGATGGGTTTCCAGGCGACGCTGAAGGGCGTGGTCGCGCTGCTGATCGGCGGCCTCGGCAACGTGCCGGGCGCGATCGCGGGCAGCCTGCTGCTCGGTCTCGTCGAAAGCTACGGCGTCGCGCTGTTCGGCACCAGCTATCGCGACCTGTTCGCGTTCGGGCTGCTGATCGTATTCCTCGTGTGGCGGCCGAACGGCTTGTTCAGCGCGAATCGCGCGCTGCCGCCCGAGCCGATGACGGGTACGTTCCTCGCCGCCGCGAAAGCCGTTCGCGTGCCGCGCCCGCTGCTCGTCGCGCTGATCGCGGCGGCGGCCGTGCTGCCCTGGCTCGGTGCATCACCTTACGTGTTGCAGACGCTCACCAACGCGTGGCTGTACGGGCTGCTCGCGCTGAGCCTCACGCTCGTCGCGGGCACGGTCGGGCAGATCTCGCTCGGCCACGCCGCACTGCTCGTGATCGGCGCGTATGCGTCGGCGCTGCTGTCGTCGGATCTCGGCTGGTCGCCGGCCGTGACGATTCCGTGCGCGGGCGCGATCACCGCCGTGCTCGGCACGCTGCTCGTCTATCCGGCGTTCCGGCTGCGCGGGCACTACGTGTCGATCGCGACGCTCGGCATCGGCGAAGTGGTGAGCCTCGTGATCCTGAACTGGGACGGCCTGACGCGCGGCCCGCTCGGCATCACCGGCATCGCGCCGCTGCCGTGGGCGACGACCGCGCGCGCCGCGTACTGGTTCACGTTCGCGGTGCTCGTCGTGTTCGCGCTCGTGCAGGTGCGGCTGCTGCGTTCGCATCTGGGCCGCACGCTGCGCGCGGTGCGCGAGGACGACGTCGCCGCGCGTGCGCACGGCATCGCGCCGAACCGCTACAAGGCGATCGCGTTCGCGGTCGGCGGCGTCGCGGCCGGCGTGAGCGGCGGCATCGCCGCGCATCTGTACAGCTACATCAATCACCAGACCTTCGATTCGCAGGTGTCGATCCTCGCGCTGACGATGGTGATCCTCGGCGGGCTCGGCAACGTGCTCGGCGGCATCGTCGGCGCGATCGCGCTGATCGGGCTGCCCGAGTTGTTCCGCTGGGCGGCCGATTACCGGATGCTGATCTACGGCCTCGTGCTGCTGCTGCTCGTCCGGTTCCGGCCGCAGGGCCTGCTCGGCACGGTGTGAGGAGGAATGCGATGACCACCACTCGACCCCTGCTCGACGTGCAGGGTTTGACGCGCCGCTTCGACGGCGTGACCGCGCTCGACGGCGCGAGCCTGACGCTGGCCGACGGCGAACTGCTGAGCGTGATCGGCCCGAATGGCGCGGGCAAGTCGACGCTGTTCAACCTGATCGCGGGCGCCGACCGGCCCGACGCCGGCCGCGTGACGTTCGACGGCCGCGACATCACCGGCACCGCGCCGGAACGGCTCGCGGCGCTCGGCATTGCACGCACGTTCCAGCACGGCCGTGTGTTCGGCAACCTGAGCGTGCTCGACAACGTGCTGATCGGCGCGCATGCGCGGCTGCGTGCGGCACGGCCAGGCTGGCCGGCGCTCGGCGCGGCCGCCGAAGTGCTGCGCGCGCTCGTGCGGCCCGCGTCGGTGCGGCGCGAGGAAGCCGAACTGCGCGAAGAAGCGCGCGCGATCGTCGCCGGGTTCGGCGAACGGCTCACGCCGCGCATCGATCATCCGGCGCACAGCCTGTCGTATGCGAACCGGCGGCGCGTGGAGATCGGCCGCGCGCTCGCGCTGCATCCGCGTCTGCTGCTGCTCGACGAGCCGACGGCCGGGATGAACGAGACGGAGACGGCCGAGATGCTGCAACTGATCCAGTCGCTGAAGGCGCGCGGGCTGACGATCCTGTTGATCGAGCACAAGCTCGAACTCGTGATGCGCGTGTCCGACCGCGTGATGGTGCTCGACAACGGCGTGAAGATCGCCGAAGGCGCGCCGCGCGACGTGCGGCACGATCCGCGCGTGATCGAGGCCTATCTCGGCCGCCGCCACGCGGGCGGCGCGGCCACCGAGCATTCCGCGCAGGCGGCCGCATGACCGTGCAATCTTCCGTGCCTGATACGACCATGACCGACGCGCTGCTGAAACTCGAACATCTCGACACGTTCTACGGACCGGTGCAGGTGCACTTCGACGTGAACTTCGAGGTCGGCCGCGGGCAGATCGTCAGCCTGCTCGGCGGTAACGCGAGCGGCAAATCGACGACGATGAAGCTGATTCTCGGGCTGATGCGGCCGAAGCGCGGCGTCGTGCGTTTCGACGGCGACGACGTGACGGCGCTCGCGACGCCGCAGCGCGTGCGGCGCGGGATCGCGGCCGTGCCCGAGGCGCGGCGGCTGTTCGGCGACATGAGCGTGCGCGAGAATTTGCTGATGGGCGCGTACACGCGCGGCGATCGTGCGGCGGTGAGCGAAGACTACGAACGCGTGCTCGACCTGTTTCCGCGTGTGCGCGAACGGCTCGCGCAGCGCGCGGGCACGCTGTCGGGCGGCGAGCAGCAGATGCTTGCGATGGCGCGTGCGCTGATGGCGCGGCCGAAACTGATCTGCATGGACGAGCCGACGATGGGGCTGTCGCCGCTCTACGTCGACAAGGTGCTCGAACTGATCGACGCGATCAACAAGCAGGGCGTGACGGTGTTCATGGTCGAGCAGAACGCGAGCCTCGCGCTGGAGATTGCACACTACGGGTACGTGCTGCAGACGGGGCGCGTCGTGCTCGAAGGGCCCGCGAAAACGCTGCTCGACGATGAGCGCGTGCGCGATGCGTATCTCGGCGGGGAGGCGGTGGCGGTGTAGGCGGCGCAAGCAGGCGCTGCCAGGCGCCGTGAAATGTGGAGTAGATTGGCGTTCTGTTGCGATCGACACCACGGAGAGCACCGCGCCATGTTGACCTATTCAATCCAGAAAGTCGGCTACGACTTCAATCAGCTCGATCAGCAGGGCGCGGCCGACTACGCGTCGTTCGTTCATGCGTTCGATGCGTTCCCTTGGGGGGCGCAGCACGTCGAATGGAACGAGACGCAGGACGGCCCGCTGCCGGCGCTCGTGCTGCAGCATGCCGACGATCAGCGTGAGCTGTGGGTGACTGCGTTGACAGATGCGCATTCGGACGGCTTCCAGCTGAATGCGGTGTCCATGCGGATCAAGAAGGGGCTCTTCGGCATCGGCAAGGGCAAGCTGGAGCAGCACGTCGACACGATCGACGTCAGGAAGCGCGTCGACGTCGATGCGTTGTGCCGGTTGTTCTGCGACCGCCAGTATGACGAACTGGATCAACGGGTGGCGCGGTATGCGCAGCGCAACGCCGACGACGATCGGGACAGCGACGACTGAACGCGTGTCGCCGCGGTGGCGTTCGATCGAGCCGTGCGTGCGCCGGATCTGAGGTTGCTTAAGCGTCGCTTGCAGCGTGCTTCGCCGCCGCACGCGGAAACGTCAACACCACCGCGAACCCGCCCGCATCGGGAAACGAGAACCCCACGCGCCCGCCGTGCGCCTTCATCACTTCCTGCACGATCGCGAGCCCGAGGCCCGACCCTGTGCGCCGCTCGCTGCCGTCCGGCGCGATCCGCACGAACGGTTGCAACGCCGCGTCCCAGTGCTCACGCGGTATCCCGCGCCCGTTGTCGGTGACGGTCAGCGTCACCGCTCGATCCACGTTGCCTTGAGTCGCGACCGCCACGACGATGTCATCCGCATGCCCATGCAGCAGCGCGTTGTGCAGCACGTTCGATAGCGCTTCCTGAAGACTGATCGCATCGCCGTCGATCCACGCATGCGGCGCGTCGCTCGCGAACGCAACGGCCACATCGCGTTCGCCCGCGAGCGGAATCGTGCGGCCCAGGACCTCTTTCGCGAGCGCGACGAGGTCGACCGGTTGCAGCGGCACGGCCTCGGTGCGATGAATCACCATCGCATGATTGAGCAACTGCCCGGTGAGCCGGCCGACGTCCGACGAGGTCGCACGCAGCGCATCGAGCCGCGCCGCGTGACGCGCGGGATCGGATTCGCCGTCGAGCAGCTCGATCTGCGCGTCGAGCCGCGCGAGCGGCGTGCGCATCTGGTGCGCGGCGTCAGCGATGAAGCGCTGCATCGCGTTGATCCGCTCGGCGAGGCGGTGCATCAAGCCATTGATCGACCCGATGATCGCGTCGATCTCGCTCGGCGTATCGACGGCCACGGGCCGCAGGTCGGCCGGGTCACGCGCGGCGATGATCGCGCCGATCTGCGCGAGCGGGCGCAGGCCGCGCCGGATCGCGAGGCCGCTCGCACCGATCGCGAGCACGCTCATCAGCAGGATCAATGTCCACACCTTGAAGCTCATGTCGTTCGTCAGTTGCTGGCGCGCGTTGGTTGTCTGCGCAACCGTCACGAGCGCCCAGCCCGGCGTACTTTCCTCGGGCATGAAGCGCGCGATCGTCGCGGTGCGCACCCGATGCCCCTGGTAAACGGCGTTCGCGAACGCCGGGCCCTGCTTCGCGGCGGCGAGCGTCGCGGGGCTCGCGAGATCGTGGTAGCCGGCAACGACCACGCCGCGCGAATCGACCACCTTGTAGTAGACGAGGTCGTAGCGCGACAGCGTCGACAGCGCGGCCACCGGCGGGTTCAGCGCGAGCACGCCGCCTTGCACGTACAGGTTTTCCGCGACCTGGATCGAGGCGCCGGCGAGCAATTGATCGTATGCACGTTCGGCGGCGACGCCCGCGTAGTAGCGCGCGATCGCCGCGAGCGCGAGCGCGCCGGTCGCGACGACGAGCGCGATGAACAGCAGCGTGCGGCCGAACAGCGTCTTCGGGAACCAGTCAATGCGCGGCAATCTGATACCCCATTCCGCGTGCGGTGCGGATCTCGACCGAGCTGCCCTGCAGCTTCTTGCGCACGCGCGTCACGTATTGCTCGACCGCGTTCGCGGTCGGCTCGTTGCCGAAGCTGAACAACTGGTTCAGCAGTTCTTCCTTCGAGAAGATGCGCTGCGGGCGGCTCGCGAGGATTTCGAGCAGCGCGAATTCCTGGCGGGACAGCGACAGCGGCTGGCTGTCGAGCTCCGCGAGGCGGCTGCTGCGATCGATCACGAGTCCGCCGAGCGTCAGCACGTCGTTCGCGTGGCCGCTGTTGCGGCGCAGCAGCGCCTGCACGCGCGCGTCGAGTTCGCGGTAGTCGAACGGCTTCACGAGGTAGTCGTCGGCGCCGAGGCCGAGGCCGCTCACGCGGTCGTCGATCGCCGAGCGCGCGGTGACGAGCAGCACGGGCGTCGTGCTGCCCGACGCGCGCAGGTGGCGCAGTACCGTGAAGCCGTCCATGCCGGGCAGGTTCGCATCGAGCACGACGAGATCGAAGCGCTCGACGCGCAGCAGCCCGTTCGCGGTCGCGCCGTCGGTTTCGAGATCGACGGCGTGGCCGAGCCGGGCCAGCCGGCTGCGGATCGCCGCGCCGATTTCGGCATCGTCCTCCACGACGAGAATGCGCATGGTGCCGTTTGCAGGTAGGTGAATTAGGGGTTTTCCCGGGGCCGGGATGTCAGCATTTTCTCAGACTCGGCCGATAACCTGTGTCGAGCCGGAAGCAGGATGCAAGGACGGCATTAATACCAGAAATATTCAAGGAGACGGCAACATGCAGCATGTCACGGGCACGACGAACGCGCGCCACGGCGCCACGCCGGCTTGCGCGTGGCCGCCGGCCGTCGGCCGCACGGCGGCACGCGCATGACGACGTCGCCGCGCCGCCGCGCGTTGATCGCAGCCGGGCTCGGCGTGCTGGGCGGGCTCGGGGCGCCGGCGCTGGTGCGCGCGAAGCCGCGCACGGTGCGGATCTCCAAAGGCTATGGCGTGCTGTACCTGCCGTTGCTCGTGATGGAGAAGCAGCGGCTCTTCGAGCGGCACGCGGCGCGTCACGGCGTGCGCGACGTCGCGGTCGAATGGGTGCTGCTCGACGGCGGCAATTCCGTCAACGACGCGATGATGGCCGGCACGCTCGATTTCGCGGGCGCCGGCGCGCCGGGTTTCATCGAGCTGTGGGCGCGGGCGCGCGGCATTCCGAACGTCGAGGTGATCGGCATCAGCGGGCTGTCGACCACGTCGCTGTCGCTGAACGCGAACCGCGCGGGCCTCGCATCGCTGCGCGACTTCACGTCGTCCGACCGGATCGCGGTGCCGGGCATCCGCACGTCGCTGTCGGCGGTCGTGCTGCAGATGGTCGCGAGCCGGCAGCTCGGCCCGACGCATTTCGCGCAGCTCGATTCGATCACCGTGAACCTGCCGCATCCGCAGGCGATGCAGGCGCTGATCCGCCGCGAGAACGGCGTGACCGCGCACTTCACGTCGCCGCCGTTCTCGACGCTCGAATTGCGGCAGCCGGGCATTCATCGCGTGGTGAGCTCGGTCGACGTGCTCGGCCCGATGACGCTCGACGTCGTGTTCGCGCCGAAGCGGCTCGTCGATGCGGAGCCGGCGCTCGCCGTCGCGTTTCTCGGCGCGCTCGACGAAGCGAACCGCCTGATCGCGCAGGACCCGCGTGCGGCGGCGGCGCTCTATGCGGCGTCGTCGGGCGTCGGCGTGTCGCACGACGACGTGATGCGGATGCTCGCCGCGCCCGACACGCGCTTCTCGGTGTTGCCGAACCAGCTGATGGACTACGTCGAATTCCTGTACCTGGCCGGCACGATCAAGGCGAAGCCGCGCGCGTGGCGCGAGATGTTCGCGCCGATGCTCGACGACTACCGGTCGGGTTGAGCTACGCCCGTCGCGATCCGGTTCCGTTCATCGAAACACCTCGCGCCGGCGCGTTCGTCACGCGCGGCGCAGATTCAACCGATTCACCGATTCAACCGATATGCAATCGATTCACCCAAGGAGCCTGAAGTGAACGCTACCGACACCCTGGACCCCGCGTCCGCCGAAGAACAGCGCATCATGTCGAAGATGGCGCGGCGCCTGCTGCCCATCCTCGTCGTGATGTTCCTGATCGCGTTCATCGACCGGCAGAACGTCGGTTTCGCGAAACTGCAGATGGTGCACAGCCTCGGCATGACGGAAGCCGCGTTCGGGCTCGCGTCGTCGCTGTTCTTCATCGGCTACCTGCTGTTCGAGGTGCCGAGCACGCTCGCGCTGCATCGCTACGGCGCGCGCGTGTGGCTTGCACGGATCATGCTGACGTGGGGGCTCATCACGGTGCTGATGGGTTTCACGACGTCGATGCCCGCGTTCTGTTCGCTGCGCTTCGTGCTCGGCATCGCCGAGGCCGGCTTCTATCCGGGTGTGATCTATTACCTGACGCTGTGGTTTCCGCAGAGCTACCGCGCGAAGGTGCTCGGCATCTTCACGCTGGGCAGCGCGCTCGCGAACATGCTCGGCTCGCTGGTCGGCGGCCTGCTGCTGAGCCTGAACGGCGTGTGGGGGCTGGCGGGCTGGCAGTGGGTGTTCGTCGCGACGGGCATTCCGGCCGTGGTCGTCGCGATCGTCGTGTTCCGCGTGCTGCCCGCATCGTTTCGCGAAGCGCGGTTCCTCGACGAGCGCGAGAAGCAGATCGTCGCGGCCGCGCTGGAGCGCGAGAAGCCGGCGCAGGCCGAGCACGGTCAGCCGTGGAAGGCGCTGCTCGATCCGCGCGTGATGCTGTTCGCGGCAACCTACATGCTGATGTCGACGTCGTTGTACGGCGTCACGTACTGGTTGCCGACGATCGTGAAATCGTTCGGCGTGTCGAGCACGATGAACGGGTTCCTGAGCATGCTGCCGTGGGCGCTCGCGGTGGTGCTGCTGGTGTGGCTGCCGTCGAAGCTGCGCCGTGCGAAGAGCATCCTGCGCACGATCGCGATCGTCGCGGCGCTCGGCGCGCTCGGCTTCCTGCTGAGCCTCGTGCTGCCGTCGACGCCGCTGCGCTTCATCGCGCTCGTGCTCGGCGGCGCGTGCATCCCGCTGCTGTATCCGTGCTTCTGGTCGATGCCGCCGCGCTATTTCACCGGCGCGCGGGCGGCCGCGAGCGTCGCGGCGATCAACTCGATCGGCAACCTCGGCGGCTTCTTCAGCCAGAACCTGATGCCGTTCGCGGGCAAGGTGACAGGCACCGCGTTCGGGCCGATGATCGTGCCGATCGTGTGCCTCGCGCTGCTCGGCGTCGGCGCGCTGGTCGCGTGGACGCGCTCGGAGCGGGGGATGGTGGCGGCGCGGGCGTGATGGACGGCCGGGGTTGTGGCCCCGGGATACTTGGATTAGGCCGAACGGCCGACTGCACGCGAAAAAGCGGGTGTGCTACCATGCATTACATATGTAATGCATGGAGTGTGCGATGAAAACCGCGACCATGCCGGCGCTGCGTGTCGATCCGCAATTGCGGGAGGAGGCAGAGTCGGTCCTTGAGGAAAACGAGACGTTGTCTGCGTTCATGGAGTCGGCGCTGCGCGACGGGATCGCGCGTCGCCGTCTGCAACGCGAGTTTGTAACCCGTGGCCTCGCATCACGCGACGAGGCGCGTCGTACCGGTGAATACGTCGATGCCGCCGACGTGCAGGCCGAACTCGAGGGCATGCTGAAGGCTGCGCGTGCAGCGAAGGCGGCTGATTGATCTATCGGGTCCGATATACACGTGCGGCCCGTGAGGATCTGGTACGGATGTATCGATACTTGCTCGAACGTGATGTGGATGCGGCGGCGCGGGCTGTGGACGCGATCGAACAAGGTGTCGCCATGCTCCGCATGTTTCCGTTCACATGCCGCAAGGTCGATCACGGAAATCCATTTTTGCGCGAGCTGATCATGTCCTTCGGCACGTCGGGCTATGTCCTGCTGTTCGAGATTGAAGCAGCCGAGCAAGTTACGATTTTAGCCGTACGACACCAACGGGAAGATGATTACCACTGATACGTGACGATGCGGTGGTTGTCGTTGCCGCGTTGGTCAGCGATTGATTCGCGAATCCCTGTCCCCGCCATGCGCGACCGCGACGGGCGCCGGCGACAGCGGAATCTCGACCTCGACCGTTGTCCCCTCGCCGAGCGTCGTCGCGATCCGCAGCGTGCCGCCGACCAGATACGCACGCTCGCGTAACCCCACCAGCCCGAACGACGCCGACTTGCGCGGCACCGCGGGATCGAATCCCGCGCCGTCGTCGCGTATCGTCAGCGCGATCGCTTCGCCGCCGCACACGAGTTCGACGTCCGCATGCGACGCTGCCGCGTGCCGGGCGACATTCGCGAGCGCTTCCTGCGCGATGCGGAACACGGCCGTCGCATACGGCTCGTCGAGTTGCAGCTCCGGCGGCTCGACGCGCAGCGAACAGGCAATCCCGTGACGATGCCGGAAATCCTCCACGAGCCATTGCATCGCGGCCGCGAAGCCGAGATCGTCGAGCATCAGCGGGCGCAAGTCCGACGCGATGCGGCGGGTCGCGGCCACCGCGCCGCGCGCGAGCGCATGCATCGCCGCGATCTTGCGTGCCAGCGATGCGTCGTCCTGCGGCACGTGGTCGATCAGCCATTCGAGATCGTTCTTCAGCGTCGCTAGCGTCTGCGCCAATTCGTCGTGCAGTTCGCGCGCGATGCGGCGCTGCTCCGCTTCGCGCGCGCTGGCGCTGATCGCGGCGATCTCGCGCAGCTCCTCGCGCGAGGCCTGTAGCGCCCGCTCCGCACGTACGCGCTCCTCGACTTCGCGCCGCAGGTCGCGGTTCGACGCGCTCAGTTGCGCGGTGCGCGCGGCGACGCGCTGTTCGAGCCGTTCGTTCGCATCGTTCAACTGCGCGCTTTTCTGCACGACGAGCAGATGCTGGTAGCGCGCGCCGGCCAGCGCGCGCACCGTCTGCGCATGCAGCCGGCCGTTCTCGAACAGCATCGCGAACAGCACGACGCCCGACGCGACGAGACCATACGCGCGCCCCGCATAGAAGCCGAGATCGAAGCGCCCGTGATTGAGCATCGACGACAGCGCGATGTCGAACAGCCACGCGACGAGCACCGTCATTACCCACAGGTCGAGCACGGAATGGCGGCGCCGCTGCCGCCACATCAGCATCAGCGCGACGAGGTTCAGGCCCCAGACGACCGTGATCGCGTTCGTCATCGTCGAGGTCATCCGGTTGCCGCTCATGATGTGCGGCAGCAGCGCGTGGCCGACGGTCGCGAGCAGCGCGAGCGCGGCCGTCGCGCCGCCGGCGGCCACGAGGCAGAGGACGACCGGAATCGCCGCACGCCGCTGCGGGGCCGGAGCCGGGCGCCCGCGCGACGTCGCGCGCAGCAGTGCGTACGCGGCGACCGACAACGGAAAGCCGCCATGCCAGAACAGGTACAGCCATGCGGTGGTCTGTTCGCCGGCGCCGAGCAGGCCGGTCGGCGTGAACAGCCCGGGGAAGGTCAGCATGTGCGTGCCGGCCATGAACGCCGTGAACAGGTAGCCGCCCGCCAGCACGAGCAGCGGCTTCTCGCGCAGGATCGCGTACTGGCCGAGCAGCAGGCCGGCCGTCACCATGTCGTTGATCACGATCGCCGACTGGTACACGGGAATGAACGCCCAGCCCGGCGTGAGCGGCATGGCCGCGAACGGTGCGAGCGCGGCGAAAATCACGGCCGATACGAGTACCGTCGCGAGCGCGAGCCGCTGCTCGCGCCGGCCCGGCGGCAGCGACGACATGAACAGACGCGACGTGTCCGGATCGTCGTCGTCCGGCGGCGACGTGGGCGGGAAGCGGAAGGCGGCCGTCATGCGTCGTCGTCCCCGAGGTCGAGATCGTGGCGCACCGTGTAGCGGACCAGTGCGGCTTCGTGCGGGAGCCCCATCTTCTCGAGGATGCGCGTCTTGTACGTGCTGACCGTCTTCGCGCTCAGCGCGAGTTCGGACGCGATCCGCGTGACGGTCTGACCCGCGACGATGCGGCGCATCACGTCGAACTCGCGCGCCGACAGCCGTTCGTGCGGCAGCGCCTGAGCCGGCGCGCGCAGCGTGTGAGCGAGGCTTTCGGCCGCGGACGGGCTCACGTAGACGCCGCCTGCCGCCACCTTGCCGACGGCTTCGACGAGTTCGGCCGTCGCACTGTCCTTCGTCAGGTAGCCGGTGGCGCCGGCCTTGAACGCGCGTGCCGCGTACTGGGTTTCCGCGTGCATCGTCAGCACCAGCGTGCGCAGCGACGGCGCCTGGCGCTTGACCAGCCGGATCAGCTCGATGCCGGTCGGCGCGGGCATCGACAGGTCGAGCAGCAGCACGTCGGCGGCCGCGCGCTCGGCCAGCGCGAGCGTGCCCGAGCCGTCGCTCGCCTCGCCGACGATCTCGAAACCGCCGGCCCGCTCCAGGATGTGACGCAGTCCGTCCCGCATGACTGCGTGATCGTCAGCCAGAATTACCCTGATCATCTTCCAGCGATCCTCTTCGGGATGACGCCGCGCGTTGCTGTCCGGGTGTCGCCGCGGCCGTTCTTCTGATCAATATATGCCCCCGATCCCGAAAAAGGTACTCGTTCGCGAAATTTTCGGGAGGGTTGAGTGCGGAATGTGCGCTGAAACGAAATAATTCGCGGGAAAGGGTATGGCGCGGCGCGCATGTGGATCAGGGTATTCCCGGGCGACCGTTGCGGCCGCCGCGAGCCGGTGCGGCCTCGCCGGAACCGCACCACGAACCGTTCCGATTCGGGACTAAACTGGTGCCCGATGCCACCACTCGAACCAGGAGCCCTGCAATGATCGACCTTGCCGATATCCTGCCGTCCGCACTGCCCGCCGCGGTCGCCTGGGCCGAAGCGGAGGCCGCGCGCGGGCTCGCGCAGGGCGCGCCGCTGACGCCGGCGCAAGCCGACGACGCGCGCACGGTGGGCGTCGCGCAGCCGGACCGGATTCGCGTGATGGCGGTCGACCGCATGCCGTTTCCCGACACGCCGACGTTGGCCGCGATCGCCCGCGACTCCGGGCTGCTGGCGCCCGGGACGATCGGCCTCACGCTCGGTCATGCGGTGTACGTGCTGCGCGGGCACGACACGCGCCGCTTGCTGACCCACGAATTCAGGCATGTCCATCAATACGAGGCTGCCGGCTCGATCGGCGCGTTTCTTGCGCGCTATCTACGGGAGATCGCGACGGTCGGCTATCACGACGCGCCGCTCGAAGCCGACGCGCGGCAGCACGAGTTCGACTGACCCCGCCTGCTGACCTTCGACGCCGGCGCGAGCGCGCGCATGTTGCGATGAACGTATCCAATGCCCTTGCCGGCCCGGTAGTCGCGCACCGGGCCGCACCGTCCGGGAGGGTGCAATGAGCGACACGATCCATGCGTGGATCGGCGCGATCGGCGCGCATCCGCTGCTCGTGCTGGCGATCGTGTTCGTGGCCGCGTGCGCCGAGGCGATCGCGCTGGTCGGCACGATCGTGCCGGCCGGCGCCGTGATGTTCGCGGCCGGCGCGCTGATCGGCGCGGGCGCGCTCGACGCATGGGCGACGATCGGCGTCGCGGCCGTCGGCGCGGTGATCGGCGACGGGATCAGCTACGAACTCGGCCGGCATTACCGCGGGATGATCCGCAACGCGTGGGCGCGCTTCGGCTATGCGAGCGCCTACGCGCGCGGCGAGGAATTCGTGCTGCGTCACGGCATGAAGAGCATCGTGCTCGCGCGCTTTCTCGCGCCGGTGCGGGCGGTCGTGCCGGTCATCGTCGGCTGCGCGACGCTGCCGCGCCGGTCGTTCTATCCAGTCAACGTGATCTCCGCGCTCGTGTGGGCGCCCGTGCACGTCGCGCCCGGCATCCTGTTCGGCGCGTCGGCTGCGCTGGCCGCGGCGATCAGCGTGCGGGTCGCCGCGATCCTGCTGGTCGTGGCCGGGCTGGTCGCGCTCGTGTGGATCGGTGTGCGCGTCGCGCTGCGGCGCGGCTGGCCGTTGCTGCGCCGCGCGCTCGTCCAAACCGTGCATGCATGCGCGCGCCGCTGGCCGCGATTCGGCGCGCGGCTGCACGACGGGATCGCGTACTTGCGCGGGCTGCCCGGCGCGGTGCCCGTGCTCGCGCTGCTGTTCATCGGCTGCGTATGGCTGTTCGCGGGGATCGTGCAGGACGTCGTCGCGAACGATCCGCTGATGCATGTGGACATTGCGCTGTATGCGTTCCTGCAGAACCTGCGCACGCCACCCGGCGACGCCGTGATGAGTGCGCTCGCCGTGCTGCATGGGCACGACACGGGGCTGATCGTCGCGGCCGCGTTCCTCGTGTGGCTGATGATCCATCGCTGCTGGCTGACGGCGGCCTGGTGGCTCGCGACGATCGGTGTCGCCGTTGCGCTCGTGCCGGTGTTCGGCGCGAGCGTGCCCGGCGCGACGCCCGCGAGCCTGCCGCCCGGCGCGCTGCACGTGGCGCTGCCCGACGCCGACGCCGCGTTCGCGATCCTCGCGAGCAGCGGCCTCGGCTGGGCGCTCACGCGCGACCGGCCCGCGCTGTGGCGCATACCGGTCGTGACGGCGGTCGTGCTGTGGATCGTGCTCGGCGGCTTCGCGCGACTGTATGTCGGCGATACCTGGTTGTCGGGTCTGCTGGGCGGATGGAGCCTCGGGCTCGCGTGGTTCGCGCTGCTCGCCGGCGCCTATGCGTACTGGCGTGTGCGCGAGCACGTACAGCCCAGAGGCGCGCTCGTCGCGGTCGTCGTCGTGCTCGCGACGGCCGGTGTATGGACAGTTCCCGCGCAGTGGCAGCTCGATCGCGCGGCGCGTCCGCATGTCGGCGACGTGGTCGCGATGACCGTCGACCAGTGGCTGCGCGGCGGGTGGCAGCGCGTGCCGACGCGGCGCACCGAGATCGGCGGCGACCGCGAGGAATTTCTGCCGCTGCAATGGAGCGCGACGTCGGACACGCTCGACCGTCATCTCGCGCAGGCCGGCTGGCAGCGCGCGACGCCGTGGACGCCGGCCACCGCGCTGCGCTGGCTGTTGCCGCAGGCGGCCGCCGATACGCTGCCCGTGCTGCCGCGCTACACGCATGGCGAAAGCACGCGGCGTGTGTTCGTTCGCGTCGATCCGGCCCACCCGGAAAGCCGCTTCGTGCTGCGGTTGTGGCGCTATCCGTACGTGTTGCAGGATGCGCTCGGCATGCGGCCGCTGTGGTACGGCGCGCTGTATCGCGAGACGCTGCGCCGGCCGGCGCGGCTGATGACGTTCGTGCGCTCGACGACGATCGACGATGCGGTGGCGATCGCGCACGCGCTGGCGGTCGAGCCGACGATCGTGCATCGGCCGGCGGGGATGGCGGCCGCGCCGGACGCGATGCTGCTCGTGTGGATGGTCCAGCCGTGAGGGAGCCCGCGCGCTGTGCGCCCGTTACGCGTGCGACGGCTGCGCGGGAACGACGGACAGGCGCAGGCCGACGGTCTTGAGCACCGCGAGCAGGGTCTTCAGCGTCGGGTTGCCGTTCGGGGACAGCGTGCGATACAGCGATTCGCGGCTGATGCCGGCTTCGGCCGCGACCGCGCCGAGCCCGCCATACGCTTCCGCGACCGTGCGCAGCGCGAGCAGGCCGGCCGCACGGTTGTCGGGATCGTCGAGCGATTCCATCGCGACGCGCAAATAGGCGACCGCGAGCTCGCGGTCGGCGCCGAGTTCGGCGACTTCCGCATCGTGGTGCGATACCGCGCCTTTGAGCTTGTTCATGTTTGCCTCCGTTTCCAGTTCGACCAGTGTTCCCTGGCGCGCCTGATGTCGTCGGGTTGACTCGCCTTGTCGCCGCCGGACAGCAGCAGCACCAACGCGCTGCCGTGCCGGCCGAAGTACACGCGGTAGCCGGCGCCGACGTGGACGCGCAGTTCGATCACACCTTCGCCGACCGGCTCGCAATCGCCGAAGTTGCCGGTCTGCACGCGGCGCAGGCGCTCGCGAATCCGCGCCTGCGCGGGCTTGTCACGGACGGCGTTCAGCCATTCGGTGAAAGGCTCGCGACCGTCGTCGCGCTGATAGCGAAGGAGTTCGAACTTGGCGAGCATTGTAACTTATAAGCTACAAAAGAGGTAGTGGGAACGAAGCGGTTGGCATCGCAATGGTTTAGAGGCCGACACGCATACGGCGTCTTCATGGTCGGGATATCAGGGCGTGGTGCGGGCTTCCCGAACGACGATCATTCTTTCATCCGGGATGGCGCATGACGATTCGGCCAAATGGCCGGCTGTCGATGGCGTGAGGAGAGGAGACGCACCCCGAGACGGGGAGCGTGAGGGAATGAATGATGGGCGGAAAATCCGCCGGCAGACTGTGTAATTACTGCTTCGCCGACGCGGCCGTCGCGATCTTGGGTGGTTGTCGCCCCGGCGGCGCTCCGTTGCAAGCGGACACGACGATCGGACATGCGCTGATCGTCGTGCGTCCTCGTTTCATCGTCATGCCGTCGTGGCGACACGTTCCGCCGCAAACCCCGCCAACGTCCGCAACGCGTCCCGCGCCGAGCGCAAGTAAAACGCCTGCAGATGGAACACATGCCAGCGCGCCGCATGGATTTCCAGCCGGCACGGCACACCGCACGCGTGTGCATGCTCGGCCAGCCGCTGCGCATCGGACAGCAGTACTTCCTGGTCGCCGGCCTGGATCAGTATCGGCGGCAAGCCATGCAGATCGGTGTCGAGCGGCCCGCGCGCCGCGGCGGAGCCCGTGCCGTGATACCAGCGCAGCCCCTGTTCGAGCCAGCCGCGCCGGATCATCGGATCGTCGTGGCGACGCGAGGCCAGCGTCGCGCCGCCGAGCGTCGAGTCGGTCACGGGCGAGATCAGCAGCAGTGCGGCGGCGGTCGGCTCGCCGCGCTCGCGCAGCGCGATGGCGAGCGCCAGCGCCAGCGCGCCGCCGGCCGAGTCGCCGGCAATCACGATCCGGTGCGGCGCGTAACCCTGCGTTCGCATCGCGTCGTAGGCGGCCAGTGCGTCGTCGAGCGCGGCCGGGCTCGGATGCTCGGGCGCGAGCCGGTAATCGGGCACCCACACCGGCAGGCCCGCATCGTTCGCGAGGCGCGTCGTCACGCCGCGATGCGTATGCGGCCCGCCGAGACAAAACGCGCCGCCGTGCAGATAGAGAATCGCGCCACCCGTGTCGCCGCGTTTCGGCGCGACCACTTCGATCGGCACATGCTGCGCCGACGTGCGGTAGCGCAGCGTGCCGCCCGCACCGGGCATCAGCGGCGACAGCAGCGCGACGACGCGGCGCTGCATGCGCGCGCCGAACGGCGGCCCGATCAGCGGCCGGAACGCGACACGCAGGAACCCGCGCAACGAAGCGGCCGTGAAGGCTTCGAATCTGCCGGCGGGCGGCGCGACCACCATGCCGTGCATCGGAGCGGCCGCCCCGGGCAGCGGCTGCGACAAGCGGTACGCGGACATGCCGGTGAAGCGCGTGATCCACCGGTAGGTCAGCGTGAAGCCCGGCCAGTTCGTGCTGTTGTGCCCCGATGCATCGACGTACCAGCTCTTGCAACTGCTCCAGACCGACCCTGCGAGCCTCTGCTGCACGTGCACGTTGAAACACCGGTAGCGGCGCGCGTCGACGTCGATCTCGCGCGCGCCGTCGCGACGCATCGCCTGTATGCAGCGCATCACGTGCGCGATCTGGCTCTCGAGCATGTAGACGATCGAGTTGTGACCGAGGTTGGTGTTCGGGCCGTACAGCATGAAGAAGTTCGGAAAGCCGGGCACGGTGAGCCCGAGATACGCCTGCGCGCCTCGTCGCCACGCATCGTTCAGGTCGAGGCCGCCGCGGCCCGTGATGCGCATCGGCGACAGGAATTCCGTTGCCGCGAACCCCGTGCCGTAGACGATCGCGTCGACGGGATGATGCACGCCGTCGATGGTCTCGATCCCGTCCTCGGTCACGCGCCGGATCGGCTGCGTGACGAGTTCCACATGGTCGCGGCTCATCGCGGCGAGATAGTCGCTCGACAGCAGGATGCGCTTGCAGCCGACCGGATAATCGGGCGTGAGCCGTGCGCGCAACGCGGGGTCCGGCACGTCGCGCGCGAGCAACTTGCGAAACGGCCGGCCGACCGCGACCTTCATCAACCCGTGCAGGCGCGTGAACGCGATCGCACGCGCTTCATAGCGCAGGTAGATCGATGCGCGATGCAGTTTCATCGCCGCCGGCAGCCGACGAAACAGCGCCTTTTCCCACGGGCGATACGCGCGGTCGGGGCGCGGCATCACATAGGCCGGCGAGCGCTGGAATACGGTCAGGCGCCGCACGTCGCCGGCGATCGCCGGAACGAACTGGATCGCCGATGCACCGGTGCCGACCACGGCCACCCGTTTGCCGGCGAGTGCGTAATCGCGATCCCAGTGCGCGGAGTGGAACGCACGGCCGCGAAACGTGTCGATGCCCGGCAGGTTCGGCATGGCGGGGCGGCTCAACTGGCCGGTGCCGCTGACGAGCAGCGCGGCGCTCAGCGTCGTGCCGTCGCGCAGCGTGACGTGCCACAGCGCATCGGCTTCGTCGTAGCGCGCGTGTTCGACTTCGGCGCCGAAGCGCAGATGGCGGGCGAGACCGTACTTGCGCGCGCAGTGTTGCAGGTACGCATGAATCTCGGGCTGCGGCGCGAACACGCGCGACCACGCGGGATTGGGTTCGAACGAGAACGAGTACAAGTGCGAAGGCACGTCGCACGCGGCGCCCGGATAACGGTTGTCGCGCCACACGCCGCCGACGTCGTGCGAGCGTTCGACGATCACGAAATCGCGAATGCCGGCGCGTTGCAGCGCAATTGCCATGCCGATGCCGGCGAAGCCGGCGCCGATGATGATCGCCGCAAGCGGCGTGGTGGAGCCGGCGGAACGGGAGGGATCAGGCGACAGCATGGCGGGTTTCCTCGGGCTGGTCGCCGGCGTGTGCGGCGCGGGTTGCAAGGGTAGGGTCACGATCCGTCGTCCTCCTGACGGTTGCGTCGGCATGCGGCTGCGCCGGCACGCGGCATATGCCGCGCATCAGGTCGACGGCCTTCTCGGCGATCATGATCGTCGGCGCGTTGGTGTTGCCGCCGATGAGCGTCGGCATCACCGATGCATCGACGATGCGCAGCCCTTGCAGGCCATGCACGCGCAGTTGCGGATCGACGACGGCGAGCGCGTCGCGCCCCATCCGGCAGGTGCCGACCGGGTGATAGACGGTGTCGGCGCGCCGCCGCAGCACGTCGCGAATCTCGTCGTCGGTCGTCACGTTCGCGGTGAACAGGTCGCGCGTGGTCCAGCTGGCGAGCGCCGGCGCATCCATCAGGCGACGTGTGAGGCGGAAGCCCGCGACCATGTCGTCGAGATCGCGCGGATCGTCGAAGAACGCGGGATCGATGCGGGGCGCCGCGAGCGGGTCGGCGCCGTTCAGCGTGACCGAGCCGCGGCTGCGCGGCCGCAACAGGCACACGTGGCACGACAGCCCGTGACCGGCATGCAGCTTGCGCGCATGGTCGTCGACGAGCGCGACGACGAAATGTAGCTGGATGTCCGGTGCCGCCAGATCGGCACGCGTTTTCAGGAAACCGCCGCCTTCCGCGAAGTTCGACGTCAGCATCCCGCGCCGTTCGCGGCGAAAGCGGGCGAATTCGCGCAGCATGCGCAGCCCGCCGCGGACGGACACGCCCATCGTGTCGACGCTGCGCGTGCGGTAGCCGAAGATGAAATCCGGATGATCCTGCAGGTTGCTGCCGACGCCCGGCAGATCGGCCTGTACGGCGATGCCGAACTGCTGGAGTTCGCGGCCCGGGCCGACGCCCGACAGCATCAGCAACTGCGGCGTCTGCAGCGCGCCGGCCGCGAGCACGACTTCGCGCCGCGCGCGCAGCGTGCGGATTTCACCGTGCTGCCGCACCTCGACGCCGGTCGCGCGCGTGCCGTCGAACAGGATGCGCAGCACCTGCGCGTGCGTCTCGACCGTCAGGTTGTCGCGGCGGCCGACGTGCGGCAGCAGGTACGCGCGCGCCGCGCTCCATCGTTCGCCGTGCTTCTGCGTGACCTGGTAGATCCCGATGCCTTCCTGTTGCGCGCCGTTGAAATCGTCGGTGAGCGGCAGGCCGGCCTGTTGCGCGGCTTCCAGATAGCGCGCATGAAACGGGTTGCCGGTGCGCAGGTCGCTGACCCACAGCGGGCCGTCGCGGCCGTGCCAGGCATCGTCGAAGCGCTCGTTGTGCTCGCTCAGGCGGAAGTACGGCAGCACGTCGTCGTACGCCCAGCCTTCGTTGCCGAGCGCGGCCCAGCCGTCGTAGTCGACGCGATGACCGCGGATATAGACCATCGCGTTGATCGCCGACGAACCGCCAAGCGCCCTGCCGCGCGGCTGATAGCCGATGCGCCCGCCGAGCCCCGGCTGCGGCACCGTGTCGAACGCCCAGTTGTTCAGGCGGGTCGGCATCATCGCGACCGCGCCGGTCGGCACGTTGACGACCGCGCTGTCGCCGCGGCCGCCGGCCTCGAGCACGCAGACGGTCACGGCCGGGTCCTCGGTCAGCCGGCCCGCGACGACGCAACCGCCCGACCCGCCACCGACCACGATGTAGTCGAAAGTCTTGCTCATGGAATCGTCTCCTTGCTTCGGTGATCGGTGGGTCATGCGACGCGTGTCGGCATGCGGGCGCGGGCGGCGCGCCGACGGGCGAAGTGGGTGAAGTGGGCGGCGGGATCGGTCGGGCGACTCGGTCGCATGGTGTCTCCTCCTGGGGTGATGGCGTCGTTCGGACGACGACTGGATGACGCCGATGGTGCGGGCCGCATGGGAAAACACCAATGCTGGTTGGGGACAATTGTTTTAGTATTTGGGCCAAATCGGCGCTTCGAGGGTTTCTCCGCATGAGCTTCTGGGATTTCACCCGGAGTCCGGCCAGCGCCCGGTTGCTGGTCGATTTCGGCGACGAACGCGGTGTGCCGCATGCCACGCTGCTGGCCGGCACGGGCCTCGCGAGCGCGCAGCTCGACGACCCGAAAGTCGAGGTGACGGCCGCGCAGGAACTGCGGCTGACCGGCAACCTGCTGCGTGCGCTCGGCCGGGCACAGGGCCTCGGGTTCGAGGTCGGCCGGCGTTACCACTTCTCCGCGTACGGCGTGTGGGGCTACGGGCTGATCGCGAGCGCGACCGGGCGCGATGCGCTCGCGCTCGCGATGCGTTTTTTGCCGCTCACGTATGCGTACACCGTCATCACGTACCGCGAGGCGGCTGACACTGGCGTGCTCAGCTTCGGCGCGCCGGAACTCGACGCCGACCTGAGCCGGTTCCTCGTCGAGCGCGACATGACGGCCGCGGCCGTGCTGCTGCACGAAATCGCCAGCGGCGATTTCGCGTTGTCGCGCTTCACGCTGCAGGCCGCGCGTTCGCCGGCGCTCGCGGCGCCGCGCATCGCCGGCATCGAGCCGACGTTCTCGGCGCGGGCGAACAGCCTCGCGTTCGACCGTGCGTTCCTCGACCGGCCGTTGCCGCATGCGAATCCGCTGACGGTGTCGATGTGCGAGCAGATGTGCGGGCAACTCGTCGAAGCACGGCGTGCGCGCGTGGGCACATCGGAGATGGTGCGCCAATACCTGAACGCGACGCCCGGCAGCGCGCCGTTCTCGCTCGACGACATGGCGCGCCTGATGAACACGAGCCCGCGCACGCTCAAGCGGCGATTGCAGGAGGAAGGCACGACGTTTCGCGCGCTGCTCGCGCAGACGCGCGGGGCGATGGCCGAGACGCTGCTCGGCGATGCGCGGCTGTCGCTCGCGGACGTGGCCGAGCGGCTCGGCTTCAGCGATCTGTCCAGTTTCTCGCAAGCGTTCAAGCGCTGGTACGGCGTGCCGCCGGGCGCGTATCGCAGCGCGGCGCGACGATCAGGCGACCCGCAATGAATCGCGGTACGATCGCTCGCTCGCTTGCCCGTCCTGCCTGTCGACATCACATTCACGAGAGACCCCGCATGATCACGATCCGCCCGATGACCGACGACGATTTCGCGCGTTTCTGGCCGACCTACCGCGCCATCGTCGCTGCTCAGGAAACCTATGCATTCGATCCCGAACCGACCCAGGAAGCGGCACGCGCACTGTGGCTCGACGCGCCGCTCTGTACGTGGATCGCGGAGGAGGACGGCGTGGTGCTCGGCTCGTACTTCCTGAAGGCGAACGCCGCCGGGCCCGGCAAGCACGTGAGCAACTGCGGCTACATGGTGAGCGAGGCCGCGCGCGGCCGCGGCGTCGCGCGCCTGATGTGCGAGCACTCGCAGCAGGTGGCGCGCGAGCGCGGTTTCCTCGCGATGCAGTTCAATTCGGTGGTCGCGACGAACGCAGTCGCGGTCGCGCTGTGGCAGAAGCTGGGATTCGAGATCGTCGGCCGGCTGCCGCGCGCATACCGTCACGCGCGGCTCGGCTTCGTCGACTGCTTCGTGATGTTCAAGTGGCTCGGCGACGCGGCGGCCGCCGAAGCCTGAGCAACGCGCCGCTGCGTCAGACGGCGAACGCGCCGTCGAACACGATCCGCTCGTCGAGCGCGAGCGTGCCGCGCGCGAAGATCAGGTCGAGATGGTGGCTGCCGTTTTCGCCGCCGCCGAGCCCGAGATGCAGGCCCGGATGGCGTTCCTCGAACCCCGCGTTGCGGCCGTACAGGCCGCGGATGCCGAGGTTCGTGCCGATGCCGAATTCCTCGATCCGCCGGTGATTCGCGTGCCGGTCGAGATAGGTCGTGAAATCGCGCCGGAAGCCCGCATCGTCGGTGTCGAAATCGACGATCGTGCTGTGCTCGACATGCAGCGTCGCGAGCCGCTCGGCCACCTTGTACTTGATCGCGAACGGCACGGTGCCGAGAAAGGTGCCGCTGAACACGACCGAGCCGTTGAGGTCGGTCACGTGCGTCGCGATCTCGCCGGGCACGACGTCGAGGTTGCCCATGCCGTCCACGCTCGTCCATTTCTGGTCCGGCGCAAGCGAGCCCGTCAGCGTGTTGCCGGCTTCGTCGATGAAGCGGATCTGCGACGCGCGTGCGGCCGCGTCGATCAGCCGGCCATTGCGCGCGGCGATGTCGTCGAGCGATTCGGCGAACGCCTCGTCGAGGTGCGGGCCGTAATCCTTGAATAAAACCGATTTGCTCCAGTGTTCGACGATCGCGGGGCGGATCGCGGCGAGGAATGGCGGCCCGCTCGGCGACGGCGTCGGCAGGCACGACGAGTCGTACAGCAGCACGAACAGGTCGGCGGCGTCGAGCGCGGCGGCGATGTCGGCGGGCGGGGTGCTTTCGAGGCAGAGGGTGGTCGCGTCGAGCGAATCGGGCAGGGCGGAAAAGGCGCGCAACGCGATGTCGCGGTTGCGGGTGTCATGGCCGACCAGCAGTTTTCCCGATTCGCCGCGGGCCAGCTTGTCGCGCAACGCGGGGTGAAAGCCGAGCGCGCGGTGCAGGTTCAGCATGCGTATCTCCGGAAGCGGCGGAAGGGCCGCGGCCCTTCCGCGAGAACGGGTGGCCCGCTCAGACCGGCCAGAGCGCGGTGCCGAACGGCACCACGGCGTCCTCGACCATCATGTCGACGGCCTCGGGGTGCGTGTCTTCCTGCATCCAGTCAAGCAATTCGATCTGCTGGGTTTCCTGCATGTCAATTCTCCTGTGGTGAACATGAGTGATTCAACATGAAAGCGCGGAAAAAACATGACCGCTCCTCGTTCGATATTTTGTGAATGCCGGACGAGTGGCGTCGATATTAGTCTGACGAATTTTCGAATGCAATGCGTTGCAGTGTTTTTAGCCGTGACGTGCTAAACACGAGGCATTCGCGATCCACATATTGGAAAAACAGGATAAAACGAGCGACAGATCGAGCATCATTTTTTATCGGAAGGAATCCGGATAGGCGAAATGAATTCGGTTATTTTTAATTTGAATTCAATTGCCCGGATTGCTGCGTTTTATGTCATTCACGAGAACCACAAGCGCGATCGCCTGGTGCTCGAACCGGTCCGCATGATTCCATGCGTCACGCAGTCAATCAGCATCCGCACGTCATCCAAGCAACGCCTTTCCGATCGTCTTGGTCGGTTCGGAGCGCAGCACCAGCGATGTCGTGACCGCGCCGAAGCGGGCAATCGCGTCGATGAGCGTTTCGAGCTGGCCCGGTGTCGGCACCAGCACCTTCAGCAGAAAGCAGTCCTCGCCGGTCATGCGGTGGACTTCGATGACATGCGGCATCTCGGCGAACGCGCGCAGCGCCGGCTTGATGTGCTCGTGAGTCGTTTTTAGTCGGATGATGGCCATCATGCCCAACCCGAGCGCCGCCGGATCGATGCGTGCGCCGTAGCCGGCGATGATGCCGCGTTCTTCCAGCCGCTTGACGCGCTCCGAGGTGGCGGGTTGCGACAGGCCGATGCGCCTGCCGACTTCCGATAGCGGCGTCCGCGCGTTCTCCTGCAGCGCTTCGAGGATCGCAAGATCCAGGCGATCCAGTGCTTCGTCCGGCATGACGGTCCTCCGGTACCGTTGATTCATCGGCATTTTGTCTCAATAACCGATGACTTGCCATTCCATGCCGACCGGCGCGTGGCCACACTCCGGGTTTCAGTTGATGGAGGGCGTGATGGATCAGGCGATCGTGATCGTGCCGGGTATCGGCAATTCGGGACCGGATCATTGGCAGAGTCATTGGGAGACGGCGTTTCCCGGCGCCGCGCGCATCGCGCCGGCTTCGTGGGAGGCGCCCGACCTCGCCGACTGGACGGCGGCGCTGGACACGGCTGTCGCGAACGCCGGGGCGCCCCCGCTCGTGATTTGTCATTCGCTGGGCTGTTTGTTGTTCGCGCATTGGCGTGCCGGGTCGGCGCGCGCGGTGCGCGGCGCGTTTCTCGTGGCCGTGCCCGATCCGGCAGGGCCGCGTTTTCCGGTTGCCGCCGCCGCGTTCGCGAACCTGCCGGGCGGTCGGTTCGGGCGCGTGCCGGTGCTGGCGATCGCGAGCGCGGACGATCCGTACGATCCGGCGGGGCGAGCGCTCGAATGGGCCACGGAACACGGCGCGACGCCGCTTCTGCTCGGCGCACGCGGCCATCTGAACGCGGCGTCCGGGTTGGGCGGATGGCCCGAAGGGCGCGCGCTGCTTGCGGCGTTTGCGGCCGGACTCGGGCGGTAGTGCGTGCCGGCGCCGGCCGGCATTCCGCGTTTTCCAGCCGTCGCGCGCGTCCCGCCGTGGAGCGGAACCTGGGCGCGACGGCCGGCGGGTGTTTGCCGCCGGCGCGCGCCGGTTTCACGGCTCCAGTATGATCGACCGACGGCGGCGAACGCCCCGGAATCGAACAACGAAGGAGACACCCCGATGCGTGCAGTGCCGCAACCGGAGCGTGCCGGCCGCTCGCGGCCGGACGCCGGCGCAACCGATCCCGGCCGCATGGCCGCGTGGCGGCTCGCGATCTGCCTGTCGCTGGGCAGCGCGATCGCGCTTGGCCTCGCCCGCTTTTCGTATGCGCTGCTGCTGCCGCCGATGAAGGCCGACCTCGGCTGGACGTTCGCGCAGGCCGGCGCGCTGAACACGGCGAACGCGGCCGGTTACCTGATCGGTGCGCTGGCCTTTCCGTTGCTGTCGCGGCGCTGGCGCGCGGGCACGCTGCTCGCGGCCGGCTGTGTGCTGACCGCCGTGCTGATGGCCGCGGGCGGGCTCACGTCGGACATGCACGTGCTGCTCGCGCAGCGGCTCGCAACGGGTGTCGGCAGCGCGCTGATCTTCATCAGTGGCGGCGTGCTGGCCGCGCGGCTCGCGTCCGCGTCGCCGCGCGACGCAGGGCTGCTGCTCGGCCTCTATTACGGCGGCACCGGATGGGGCATCGTCGCGTCGTCGCTGCTCGTGCCGGCGACGCTCGTGCACCGTGTACACGGCTGGCAGCCGGCATGGTTCGCACTCGCGACGGCGTGCGTGCTGTTCTCGGCGGTGGCCGTGTCGGCTGCGCGCCGCATCGAGCATGCGCATGCGGCACCGGCCAGGGAGGCCGACGGCGCGAAACCGGCCGCGACCGCGAGCCCGGCCCGCTTCGCACTCGCGCTGGCCGGCTACGGCCTGTTCGGCGTCGGCTATATCGGCTACATGACGTTCATCGTCGCGCTGCTGCGCGGCGCGGGGATGAGCGGCACGGTGGTCGCCGCGTTCTACGTGATGCTCGGCGTCGCGACCGTCGTGTCGGCGCGGTTGTGGTCGGGGCTGCTCGATCGGATGCGCGGCGGCCAGGCGCTCGCCGTGCTCAACGCGCTGCTCGGCGTCGCGACGCTGATGCCCGCGCTGTTCGTGCATCCGGCTGCCGCGTTCGCATCGGGCTTGCTGTTCGGCGCGACGTTCCTGTCGGCGGTGGCCTCCACGACCGCCTTCGTGCGGCACAACCTGCCGCCCGATGGTTGGGCGAAGGGCATCAGCGCATTCACGACGGTCTTCGCCTTCGGGCAGATCGCGGGGCCGGTCGCGATCGGCTGGGTGTCGGACAGCGCGGGGCTCGCGCGCGGGCTCGTGTATTCGGCGCTGACGCTGTTCGCGGGCGCGGCACTTGCGGTCGGGCAGCGTGCGCTGCGGGCGCCTGCGTAGTCCGCCCGAACGCGCACGCCGCGCCACATGCCGGCATCGTTACCGCACGCACGCGGTGCGCGACACGCGATGAAACGCGCGGCTGAAGTAGATCAGGCTGTCGCCGTCGTCGCGCACGCGAATCGACGTCGCCTCGATGAACATCACCGAATGCGAGCCGACTTCCTTCATCTCGGCGATCGTGCCTTGCAGGCTCGCGAGCGCATCGCGCAGCACCGGCACGTCCTGTTCGCCGCGATCCCACACGGGCAGTTCGAAGCGCTGTTCCATCGGCAGGTCGGTGAGTCCTGCGAAGTGTCGCGCGAGCAACTCGTGCTCGGCCGGCAGCACGTTGATGCAGACCTGGCGATTGCGCTCGAAGGTCGCATGCATCGCGCTCGACCGGTTCAGGCACACGAGCAGCGTCGGCGGCGCGTCGGTGACCGAGCACACGGCGCTCGCGGTGATCCCGCAGCGGCCGTGCGGCCCGGCGGTGGTGATCACGTTGACGGCCGCGCCGAGGTGGGCCATCGCCTGGCGGAAGGCCTTCTGCGCATCGGTCGGTTCGACGCGCGCCGGTCGCTGGATATCGGTCGTGGAAGACATGGGCGCTCCTGATTGGACGAAAGCGGCGAACCGCGCAGCGCTGCAAGGGCAGCGCCGGATCGCCGACGATGACCCAAGCGTACGTCGCGAAAATGCGGCCGACCATTCGCACGATTGGCGATCGGGATGGCGTTCCTGCCGACGCGTCTAAAGGTTCTACCTAGATGCGTGCCGCCGCGTGCGAAAAAAACCGCGGTTGCGCGTTCGTACGGCACGTGCAGGGGTTTGCAGCGGATTTTCGGCTCGTTATGATGTGCCGCACATCCCCAGCGAACGACGCGCGCGATACGCCAGCCACCGGCGTTGCGCGCGGCGCGTGCGACCCCGATACCGATATTCAGCGAGACACCCGCGATGACGTCACCCGCACCGATCGTATACATCGTCGACGACGACAGCGGCATGCGGACGTCGCTCGCGTGGCTGCTCGAATCGGTCGGCATCGCGTCCGAAGGGTTCGCGAACGCCGCCGACTTTCTCGCACGTTTCGACGTGAACCTGCCCGCGTGCCTCGTGCTCGACGTGCGGATGCCGGAGAAAAGCGGCTTCGACGTGCAGGCCGAACTGAATGCGCGCGGCGCGACGCTGCCGGTGATCTTCGTCAGCGGGCACGGCGACATTCCGATGTCGGTGCGCGCGCTGCAGAACGGCGCGATCGATTTCGTCGAGAAGCCGTACAACTCGCAGCAGATGCTCGAGCGCGTGCAGCGTGCGCTGCGGCTCGCGCAGCAGCGGCATGCGGTGAGCCAGCGCCACCGCGAGCTGCGCCAGCGGCTCGATGCGCTGACCGCGCGCGAGAAGGAAGTGCTGCGCGGCGTCGTGGACGGCAAGGGCAGCAAGCAGATCGCGTCCGATCTGTCGATCAGCGTGAAGACCGTCGACGTGCATCGCGCGAGCATCAAGGAGAAGCTCGGCGCGACGTCGATCGCCGCGCTGGTGCGCGACGTGATGGTCGTGTGGGGCGACGACGGAGAGTCGTCGCGCTAGCGGTCGGGGCTGCTTGCGGACGGGCTTGCGCAGGCACGCCACGGCACACGAAGCACGTGAAGCAGGCGAGGCACGCGCCACGCGTGCCCTATACGCCACACGTATTGCGCACGGCACCACACGCCCGATGCGTGCCGCCGTTCAACGCATGTATAGCCCGCCATTGATGTCCCAGCACGCACCGTTCGCGAAATGCGCGTCGCCCGACGCGAGCAGCACGGCCGCATCGGCGACGAAGCCGGCCGATCCGAGCTTGCCGCCCGGCAGGCTCGCGAGCACCTGACGCAGTTTTTCGGGCGCGACGCTTTCGTACACGATCGGCAGATCGAGCGGGCCCGGCGAGATCGCGTTGACGGTCACGCCCTGCGCGGCGAGATCGCGCGCGAACACCTTGGTCAGCGTCAGCGTGCCGCCTTTCGCGGCCGCGTAGTGCGCGCCCGTGGCCGAGCCGCCGTTCTGCCCGGCGAGCGACGCGATGTTGACGATGCGGCCCGCGCCGCGCTGCGCGAAGTACTGGCCGAACACCTGGCAGCCGAACAGCACGCTGCGCAGGTTTACGTCGATCACCTGGTCGAACTGCTCGGCCGTGATTTCCATCGCCGGCACCACCTTCGAGGCCCCCGCGTTGTTGACGAGCACGTCGATCGTGCCCCAGCGCGCGACGAGCGCATCGCGTGCCGCTTCGAAATCGCGTTTCGACGTGACGTCGAGCGGCAGCGCGAGCGCGCGTTCGCCGCTCGGGTCGAGGTCGCGCGCATGCGCGTGAATCGCGTCGGCGGCGATGTCGGCCAGCGCGACGCGATAGCCGGCCGCATGGAAGCGTTCGGCGATGACGGCGCCGAGCCCGCGCGCGGCGCCGGTGACGAGGACGACTCGATCTGACATGGTCTGGAATTCCGTGGTTCGCGGGCGCACGCCGGTGGCAGCGGCGCCCGCATCGTGGTTCATGCGGCGAGTGCCGCCTCGAAGTGTGCCGCGATCGCGCAGACCTGTTCGTCCGCGCCCTTGCGTCCGACGATCTGCAAGCCGGCCTTCAACGGCGAACCGGCGAGCGGCAACGGCAGGCTGAGCGCCGGATGACCGCTCAGGTTGAATGGCCGGATCAGCGACGACATCGCGATCACCGATACGCCGTCGCGTGCCTGCTGCAGCGTGATCGGCAACGCGGGCAGCGTCGGCAGCACCAGCACGTCCGCGTGTTCGAGCGCGGCATCGACCTGCGCGGTGAAGCGTGCGCGCACGGCTTCGGCTTCCTTCAATGCCGCAGGCGCGGTCGTTGCGGCCGCACGCAATCGCGCATCGAGGTCGGCGCCGAGCTTGCCGGTCGCGACCAGATGACCGAACGCGCGCGACGTTTCCGCGTTGATCACGGTGAGCCCCGCCGCGAACGCGGCCGGCATGGCGTCGAGCACGATCGTGTGCGAACGCAGCCCCGATGCGCGAACGGCCGCATCGAGTGCGGCGGCGATCGCCGGATCGGCTTCGACGGTGAGTTGCGCAACCGTGCAGCCTGCCGCGGAAGCCGTCGCCCGCGCACGGTCGAAGCCCGGTGCGATCGCGGCCATCACCGCGACGAGCGTGCGGATTTCGCGGGCGAACGGCCCGACGCAATCGAGCGTGGTATCGGTAGGCGCGACACCGCGGCGCGACACGCGGCCGAACGTCGGTTTCAGCCCGGCCACGCTGCAGCACGCGGCCGGCCCGCGAATCGAGCCGCCGGTATCGGTGCCGAGCGCCGCGTCGACGGTGCCGAGCCCGACGAGCGATGCGGAGCCGCTCGACGAGCCGCCGGGAATGCGCGTGGCATCCTGCGGATTGACGGGCGTGCCCGTGTAGTCGTTGATGCCGGTCATGCCGAACGCGAGTTCGTGCATGTTCGCCTTGCCGGCGATCTGCCAGCCGGCGTCGAGCAGCAGGCGGACCACGTCCGCGTGGTGTTCGGCGGGCGGCGCATCGGCGAGCGCGCGGCTCGCCGCGCGGGTTGGATGGCCCGCGATGTCGATCGTGTCCTTGATCGCGATCGTCGGGCCGGGGCCGCCGAGCGTGAAGGTGTCGATGAAGCCTGTCATGGTCGGTATCGTGCGAAAGCAGCGGAAAACGTCAGGGCCGTGACGCGGCGGCGAGCGGCCACGGGCCGTCGAGCACGCGTTCGGTGCGGAAATGGCGGATCAGCCACGCGGCGCCGTCGGCGGCCGGCGCGAAATCGATCGTGAGCCGCGCGGCGATCAGTTCGGCCGCGCCGTCCGCGTAGCGCGACGCCTGCAGCATGATCCAGCGGCCGCGCGCACTTGCAAGATCGGAGGCGACCTCGATCGACTCCGACGTCAGGAAATGCAGGTTCGCCGAGAAATGCGGATCGGGCGGCAGATAGCGGCCGAGCATCGCGACGATCGCGGCGGTGCCTTCGAGGCGGCCGAACTTCTTCGTGTACTGCGGGCCGATGCCTTCCCATACGGCGTCGGGCGTGAACAGTTCGGCGAGCGACGGGCCGTCGCCCGCATTTTCGGGTACGTCGCACAGCGCCATGTAGCGCGTGATCGTCGCGCGCACCGCGCGCTCGGCGTCGAGCGCCGCGACGCGCCGTGCGAGCGCGTCGATCGCGGCGGGTGACAGCTCGGTCATCGCGCGCCTCACGCCGCGGGCTTCGCGGCCGGCGGCACGGTCAGCGCGCGGCCCACGCGCGCCTCGATCTTGCCGTAGCGCCACAGGTTGTATTCGCCGACGGGCGTCGTGCGGTACAGGTTGCACACGGCGACCGTCGTGTCGAAATCGGCGACGTCGGCCATGATGTAGAAGGTCCACGGCGCGCCGTCGGCCTGGCCGACCACGAGGCGGTCGTCGTCCATCACGCCGAGCACGCGCACGCCGGGCATCGCCTCGACGGCCGCGAGCATCGCGCCGTACGCCTGCCACACTTCACCGATCTGCTCGCGCGGCAGGTCGAAGAAATTCTGCGACACGCCGCAGCAGAACAGCACGCGCAGCGGCAGCGGATTCGAATCGGACATATCGGGTTCTCCAGGGGAATCGGTCGGGTGCATGAACCGGCCGGCGATGCTCCGTCGGGTTCGGCTTCATGCGCGTTCGTCAAAAGCGTCGGTCGACGCGGGTTACAGATAACCGGGAAACGGCGTGACGCCGGTGAACACCGCGCCCGCGCCGTCGAAGTTGCCCTCGGCGAGGAACGCGTGCTGCGTGACGACCATCGCATCGCGCAGCAGCCGCTGCAGCGGATGCGACCGATAGATCGCCGCCGTGCCGCCGAGGCGATACGCGCGTTCGACGACGCTCGCGCCTTCGCGGGCGATCTGCGTGGCCGCGAGCCGCAGCAGGCTGACCTGATCGGGCGTGACCGGATTGCCGGCGAGGATCGATTGCCAGACCGTGTCGGTCGCGTCGTAGAAGAACGCGCGTGCCGAGCGCAGTTGCGCTTCGGCCTTCGCGAGCTCGATGCGGAAATACGCGCGATCGGCGAGGCGCGGCGCGCCGGTCGTCGTCTGGCGGCCGCCCGACATGCGGTTCACGACGTCGAGTGCCGCACGTGCGAGGCCGAGGTTGACGACGGCCAGCACCTGCGCCGCATACGCGACGGTCGGGTAGCGGTACAGCGGCTCGTCGACGGTCGGTTCGCCGCCGCGCACGAAGGTCCACGCCTCCGGCACGAAGCGGTCGTTCACGCGCAAATCGTGGCTGCCGGTGCCCTGCATGCCGACCACGCTCCAGTTCTCGACGATCTCGACGTCGGCGGCGCGGAACACGGCCGTGCGCGGCTTGTTCGGCGCGGCGTCCTGCGCGCCCGGCACGGCGATGCCGACGCCGAGCCAGTCGGCGCCCTTGCAGCCGCTCGCGAATTTCCACGTGCCGTTCACCCGCCAGCCGCCCGGCGCGTCCTGCGCGGGCTGCACCGGGAACAGGCCGCCCGCGAACACCTGGTCGGGGCCGCTCGCGTACAGCTCGGCCTGCGTGTCGAGCGGCAGCGCGGCGAGGTAGACGTTCGCGGAGCCGAAGCTCGCGACCCACGCGGCCGAGCCGTCGGCGGTCGCGATCCGTTCGATCATGTCGAGGAACGCGGTCGGCGCGAGCGCATCGCCGCCGAAGCGGCGCGGCGTGCCCGCGCGATAGATGCCGGCCTGCTTGAACAGCGCGATCACGTCGCGCGGCACGTGCGACAGCCGGTCGAATTCCTCGCGGCGCGCGGCGACGGTTTCGATCACCGCGTCGAGCGGCGACAACGGCGCGGCCGCGGGACGCGCCGCGGGCGGCGAGGTCGGCGCGGATTCGATGGCGAGAGCGGCTTGCGGCATGAAAGTCTCCTGGGGATGGGGGCGATTCCGGTGTCGGTTGCGGGGGGCAAGACGATGTAACCAGTCTAGAAACGCCGAAAACACGCAGCAATTGGTGCGTTGGGCCGCGCGACTGGTGACGCTCCGTGCCGGCCTAAAGAAATCTTCAGATGCGATCGGCGCGTGCCGGTGCTATGTTGGGTTTCCGGCCGCGCGATGCCGCGCGCCTTCCTCCGAATCCGATCATGAGTTTTCCCGACGAAGACGATTTCCACCGGCTGCTCGACGCGCTGACCACGTGCGTGCTGCTGCATGACGCGCACACCCGGGCGATCGTGTGGGCGAATCGCGCCGCGTGCATCGCGCTCGGCTTTTCCGTCGAGGAATTGCTGCCGCTGAAGGCGCCGGACATGACGCGTCCCGAGCCGAAGTACCAGCGCGAGATCGCGGTGAGCGCCTGGGATCGTGCGCGCGTCGACGGGCCGCAGGTGTACGAATGGTGCTATCGATCGCGCACGGGCGTCGACATGCTGTCCGAGGCCACCGCGACCTACGTGCCGCTGCGCGGGCGCGACGTCGTGATGGTGCAGTTCCGCGACATCAGCGCGGAAGAGGCGGTCCGCCAGCAGTTGCGCCGCTATGAGGCGCGGCTGCGCGAGTTCATGCAGGATCTCGACGAAGGCATCGCGGTCGTGACGCCGCGCGGCGGCGTGCAGTTCATCAGCGAGTCGGGCCGCCGCGTGCTCGGGCTCGCGCCCGACGAACCGCTCGGCGAGGTGCTCGACTACTGCTCCGCGGCCGATCGCGATCGGCTCATTGCGCAGTTGCGCGATGCGCCGTCCGCATGCCCGTCCGCGCCGCAGCGCTACCGGATCGTGCGGCGCGACGGCTCGGCATGCTGGCTGCGCATCCTGTGCCGGCAGGTCGAGATCGAAGGCGATCTCGACGGGCTGCTCGTGCAATTCCGCGACGTGAGCGACGAAGTCGCGATCGAGGAGGCCCGGCGTGCGGAGGCGCGGATGCTCGAATACGCGGGCCGCTACAACGCGATGGGCGAGATGGCGACCGTGATCGCGCACGAGTTGAGCCAGCCGCTCGCCGCGGTGCGCAATTTCATCGAAGGCGCGGTGCGGCGGCTGAACGGCAACGGCGCCGTCGACGACGCGATCTGGGGGCTGCGCAGCGCGGACCGGCAGGCCGAGCATGCGGCGCTGATCATCAAGAGCGTGCGCGAATTCATCGTGAAGCGCGAGCCGGTCGTCGCGCGCGCCGACCTGCGCGACATCCTCGCGGACGTCGCGTACTTCATCGAGCTGCGCGCGAAGGAGGCCGGCGTGACGGTCGCGATCGTGCAGGCCGACGCGCCGCTGCCGATCCGCTGCGAACGCGTGCTGATCGGGCAGGTGATCCTGAATCTCGCGTTCAATGCGATCGAGGCATTCGCCGGCTGCGAGCGCCTGCCGCGCACGCTGACGCTCGGCACCGCGAACGTGGCCGGCCATGCGGAGTTGCGTGCGCTCGACAATGGCCCGGGGATCGAGGCGGGCGCGCACGACCGGCTGTTCGACGGCTTTTCGTCGTCGAAGGCCGGCGGCAACGGGATCGGGTTGTCGCTGTGCAAGAGCATCGTCACGCGCCACGGCGGGCGGATCGCCGCGACGCCGGCCGCGGGCGGCGGGCTCGACTGCCGCGTGACGCTGCCGCTCGCCGACGGTTGAGCGCAACCGCGTCGGCGCGTCATGGCGGGGCAGCGACGCGCGGCGCATGGTCAGCGCCCCAGCGCCCGCGCGGTCTGGCCGCCGATGCCGAAATCCGTGTTCGGAATGTCCTTGATGATTACGCGCGTGGCTTGCAGCGGCGCGTCGAGCACGTTCGCGCCCGCGTCGGACAGCGCGGCGATCAGCGCGCGCTTCTGTTCATCGGTGCGGCCGGCGATCAGGATCGCGACGATCACCGGCAGCGACGGCGGCGCGCCGTCCGCGGCGCTGCGGCCGCCGAGGCCGATATGCGTCGCGGGCAGTTCGGTGAGCAGCACGCGCACCGAATCGATCGATGCGCCGATCGCGTCGACGGTCGCGTGGCTGAGCCGGGCGATCAGCTCGGCCTTGCGCGCGTCGTCGTGGCCGGCCGGCAGGAAAACTTCGAGTGTGGGCATGGTCGTCCGGAAAGGTGAAGGTGACCGGCTCACCTTTGCGCTGGCGATCGCGAGCCGGCAGCCGCTCACAGGTGAAGGTGGCTGGCTCACCATTGCGTTGGCGACGGTGAACCGGCCACGGCTTACAGCAGGAAGCCGATCGCGCTGAGCGCTTCGGTCGAGTCGATCAGGCGCACGACTTTTTCGGCAATGCGTATCTCGCCGTCGGCATCGACGTGCAGCTTGTGCGTGACGTCGGCCGCGAACAGCGTCGCGACGCCGCGCTTGTACGCGACCACGACCTGCGCCGATTTCAGCTCGACGGTATCGGCGCCGCTGCTCTCCAGCGTGAAACGCGACACGGTGCGCACCGTGCGTGCAGCGTCGGTGGCCGATGCCGAATAGCCGGACACCATCCGCTGCACGCGCTTCTCGCGCATGTCCTGGTCGTCGAACACGTAGTTCAGCGTCGCCGCGAAATCGGTCGTGTCCGGATCGATCGGCACCACGTAGTGGCCGGCCGGGGCCCACAGGTCGAGCCACGCGCGATAGTCGCGGCGGTCGAGCATCTCGGCTTCGCGCCACACGAATTCGACCGCGCGGGCGAAGGTCTGCTCGGAAAAGAGGGCGTTGCGGTCGTCCATCACTGTTGCTCCATCATCTTGCGCCATTGCTGGTAGGCCTCGCGCATGCCGGTTTCGTCGGTCGCATGCGCGGTCTTTTCGCCGTTCGCGGCGGTCGTCTCGCGGTTCAGCCCGCGATTCACGAGGATCGGCACGTCGGGGCCCGCGTGCGCGCCGCGCTGCACGCGCTCCCAGGCTTCCGCGTCGTCGGGGCTGCCGAAGCCGAACGGGCCCTGGAAGTGCTCGTGGATGCGCAGCCGCTCGCGGTTCGCTTCGTCGGGGCCGCCGTCCATCGCGAGCGCGACGTGGCGGATCTCGGTTTCGTTCGCGGAGATCGGCCGCAGCACGCGGAAGAACGCCATCGACAGCGCGAGGTTCGGGAACAGGTTCAGGTTGAAGCCGACGCCCATCAGCGAGCGCACGATGCGGCGCACTTCGTCCGGCGCATGGCGCTCGGCGAGCTTCGCCGCGAGCGGCGCGAAGCGTTCGGGCAGCGGTGCGCCGTCGTCCTCGTCGAGATCGATCAGCTCCGGCATCAGCACCGCAAGGCTGTGGCCGTTGCCGAGCCCGCGGCAGAACGCATGCTCGCTCGTCATGAAGCTCGTGATCGCGGCGGCCGTCTCGTCGTCGATCGACTTCATCCACGACTTGTGCACGACCGGGAAGTGGTAGAGGTCGGTGGTGTTCTCGAGCTGGATCTTCCAGTTGCCCTTGAACTTGAACTTGTGTTCGCCGTTCGCCTTGATCGGGTAGCCGGCGCCCTGTTTCATGAACAGGTCGATCCACGGCTTCGCGCCGCCGAGGAAATCTTCCAGCGGCTCGATCGCGTCGTTGAAGCTCGCGAAGATCAGCCCCTGGTACACGCCGACGCGCAGCTTCACGAGCGGCAGGTCGCCTTTGTCGCACACGCCTTCGTAGCCGTCGCCGTACGGCAGCGCGCGCAACGTGCCGTCGAGCGCATACGACCAGCTGTGATACGGGCACGTGAAGCCCTTCGCGTTGCCCTTGTGCGCTTCGCACACGGTCGCGCCGCGATGGCGGCAGCGGTTCTGCAGCACGTTGATCTCGCCGGTCTTGTCGCGCACGACGATCACCGGCTGGCGGCCGATCGTCGTCGTGACGAAGTCGCCCGGGTTCGGCAGTTCGCTGTCGTGCGCGACCCAGATCCAGGTGCGGTAGAAAATGCGGTCGAGCTCGGCTTCGAACAGCGCGGGGTCGTGATACATCGCGGGCGCGATGCGGTCGGGCTGCGCGAGGCCATGCAACGCGCGGGTGTCGATCGTCTGGTAGGCAATGTCGCTCATCGTCGTCGTGGGGAAAGAGTCGCGAAAATCGGGCCGCGCTGGGCGCAGCGTCCGGAGACCAGTCTCGTCTTCTGCTACATATTGGTCAAATTGATCTAAAATTGATGATCAAATAAATGCGGCAAATGATGGAGGTCACGATGACATCGGTCGATCATCTCGATCTGAACCTGTTGCGCGTATTCCAGGCGATCGTCGAGGAACGCAGCCTGACGAAGGCCGGCGAGCGGCTCGCGCTGTCGCAGCCGGCCGTGAGCTATTCGCTCGGCCGGCTGCGCACGCTGTTCGACGATCCGCTGTTCGTGCGGACGCGCTCGGGCATGCAGCCGACGCCCGTCGCGCTCGAACTCGCGGGCATCGTCGGCAAGGCGCTCGACATGGTGCGCGTGGCGCTGCGCTACGCGGAGCGCTTCGATCCGGCCACCAGCGCGCGCACGTTCCGGGTGTCGCTGTCGGATGCGGGCGAGATGGCGTACCTGCCGGCGATCTGCCAGGCGCTGCGCGAGCGTGCGCCGCGCGTGACGTTGAGCGTGCAGCCGCTGCCGGTGGAGGAGATCGAGGAAGCGCTGCGCGCGAGCCGGCTCGATTTCGCGATCGGCAACCTGCCGGAGCTGATGCCGCGCACGCGCCACCAGGTGCTGTTCGAGGAAACCTACGTGTGCATGACGGGGCGCCGGCGCGGGCTGCCGACGGCCGCTGTGCTGAGTCTCGAGCAGTTCGTGCGCGCCGCGCACGTCAACGTGAAATCGGTCGAGCACAGCCACCACGCGCTCGACGACGCGTTGCGCGCGCAGGGCGTGGGCCGCAACATCGCGCTCGAGGTGCCGCACTTCGTCGCGCTGCCGAGCGTGCTGTCGGTCACCGATCTGTATGCGACGCTGCCGAGGCGGCTCGCGCAGATCCTGAACCGCGACAACGCATTCCGCCTGTATGAACTGCCGGTCACGCTGCCGCCCGCGCCGGTGACGATGCACTGGCACGAGCACTTCCACGAGGACGAGGGCAACGCGTGGATGCGCGCGCTGCTCGCGGAGATCGTCGAGCGTTTCGACGAATGACGATCGGGCGGTGCGCGATGGCGCGCCGTGCGTGTCGCCGGCGATGGTCGGCATCGGCCTTCAGTGCGCCGGTGCATCGGTGCCTCGGTGCCTCGATCAAGCGCTAGATCGGCGCCGCAGCATGGCGGGGCGCTCGGCGCATCAGAGATCGAGCACGAGCACCGCCGAGCGCGCACGCGACACGCAGCAGCAGATCACCGTATTGCTCGCGCGCTCGGCCTTGCTCAGGCAGTGGTCGCGGTGATCGGGCTCGCCGTCGAGCACCGGCACCATGCAGGTGCCGCATACGCCTTCGCCGCATGACGTATCGACCTCGATGCCGATCTGCGCGAGTGCGTCGACGATCGACGTATCGGGGGCGACGCGCACCGACTGGCCGCTGCGTTGCAGGCGCACTTCGAAGCCTTCCGCCGGAGCGGCATGCGCGGCGGTGACGGTCTCGGACGGTTCCGCCGCGAAGCGTTCGAGATGAATCGCGTCTTCCGGGATGCGCCGGGCCGCGGCCGCGACGACGGCATCCATGAACGGCCCGGGACCGCACGTGTAGACATGCGCTGTCGGGTCGATCGACTCGACGCAGCGGCCCAGTTCGGCCGCGAGCGCATCGGGCTCGACGCCGTAATGGAACGTCACGTGCGATGCGAACGGTTCGACCGACAATGCGTCTACGAACGCGGCATGCGCGCGGCTGCGTGCGAAGTAATGCAACCGGTAGCGCGCGCCGCGCTTGTGCAGCGCATACGCCATCGACAGCAGCGGCGTGATGCCGATACCGGCCGCGACCAGCACGTGCTCGCTCGCGTCATCGGTCAGACGAAACAGGTTGCGCGGTGTGCCGATCGACAACTCGGCGCCGACGCTCACGTCGTCGTGCAGCGAACGCGAGCCGCCGCGCGACTGCGCTTCCTTCTTCACCGCGAACAGATAGCTGCCGCGCTCGTCGGGGTTGCCGCATAGCGAGTACTGCCGCGTGACGCCGGATGGCGCGGTGACGTCGATATGGGCGCCCGGTTCGTACGCGTCGAACGGCTGGCCGTCGACGCGCGAGACCCGGAAACAGCGGATGTCCTGCGCCGCGTCGATCAGCGCGTCGATCCGGACCTGGTGGCGGTTCGCTTGCATGGGAAATTCCGTGGGGTAGAGGAAAGCGGCGCGGCAGAGCCCCGCGCCGTCATGCGATCGAGAATAGGGACGCGCATCACATAAATCAAATCGATTAAAAAGCGATGCTGGAATAAGCGGGATGGATGATGGTGGCGTGCCGATTGTCGCCGGTCAGCGTGGCGGCGATCGCGCGGCCGGTGCGCCGACCACGCGATCGGTGAACCGCGCGACTTCAGCGCGCGGCAATGGCGTTGCCGCCGTCGACGGCCGCGTCAGCCGAAGCCGATGCCGCCGCATGACCGCGTTCGCGCTCGAGGCTGCGGCGATAGTGGCGGCAGCCGGCGGCGAGCAGCAGCGCGGCGAGCGTGGCCGCCGCGACGTTGACGATCGACATCGAATGGCCGACCGCGGCCGGCGCGCCGAACACGCGATCGGTGAACAGCGCGACGACGGTCGTGCCGATCCCGAGCGCGATCAGGTTCGACACGAGCAGGAACAGCGCGGAGATCTGCGCGCGCATCTGGTTCGGCGCGAGCGTCTGCATCGCGGCGGTCGACGTCGGCATCGGGAACGACGCGAAGAACATCGCGACGACCAGCATCGCGAGCGACGCCGGCAGGCTGTCGAGCTGCGTGAACAGCGTCGCGGGGATTACCATGCACGCGGCGCCGATCGCGCCGGCACGCATCGGTGCATCGCTACGGCCGCGCCGCAGCAGCCAGTCGTTGAGCCAGCCGCCGCAGAACACGCCGGCCGTGTTCGCGACCAGCAGCACGATGCCGAGCGTGTAGCCGGCTTCGACGGCCGTCATCCCGAAGCGGCGGATATAGAACGCGGGCGTCCAGCTCAGCAGGCAGTACAGCGCCATCGCGTAGAACGAGAAACCGAGGTAATGGCACGCGAAGGTCGCGCGGTGCGTGCCGACGAAGCGCAGCGAATCTCGCATCGACACGCGCCGCACGGCGCCCGAGCGGTCCTGCGCGAGCCCCTTGCGCTGCGGGTCGCGCACGGTCGCGGCGAACAGCAGCGCGACGAGGATGCCCGGCAGCCCCACGATCAGGAACGTGACCTGCCACGCATGCACCTGTCCGACCACCGGCAGCGTGAATGCGCTCGCATGCTTGAGCAGCGCGATCACGTAGCCGCCGATCAGGAACGCGATGCCGCCGCCGATGAACGAGCCGAGCGAATACACGGCGACCGCGCGCCCGAGCTTCTCCTTCGGGAAGTAGTCGGCGAGCATCGAATACGCGCCGGGCGACAGCGCGGCCTCGCCGACGCCGACCCCCATCCGCGCGACGAACATGTGCACGAAGTGCTGGCTCATCCCGCACGCGGCGGTCGCGACGCTCCACAGCGCGATGCCGAGCGAGATGATGCGCGGGCGCGCATAGCGGTCGGCGAGATACGCGACGGGCAGCCCCATCACCGCGTAGAACAGCGAAAACGCGAAGCCGTTGAGCAGGCTGAACTGCGTGTCGGACAGATGCAGGTCGCGCTTGATCGGTTCGATCATCAGCACGAGGACTTGCCGGTCGACGAACGAGAAGATGTACGCGAGCATGCAGATGACGACGACATACCATTCGTACGTATAGCGCTTGCCGTCGGCAGCGCGGGCCGTGGATGCGGACATGCGGGTTCTCCAGGAGCGGGCGGTGGAAAAGCGCGGCATCGGCCTGGCGGGCCGGGCGCCGTCGCGGCGCGAAAGCGTGCGGATGACACGATCGGAAACGCAGCGTAGTCGGCCAAATTCGGCGGCCATAGCCGGAGTGACAGCCGCGCCACACGGACATTTACCGACCCGGATAAAGAAAACACCGAGACCGTGCGCGCGGGCCGCCGCGCAGCGCGCGTGCGGCGGGGCCCGCATGCCTCATGCGGCACATCTATAAGCGTTATAGAGCGCATTGCGTCGACGTCCGAAATTGTCGTTCCTAGACTCGGCCCGGTTTTGATCGGCAGCGTTCGCCTCTGGAAGCGAACGCGCTTCACATCAAGCGGCGCGATGCCGACAGGCGCCGCAACTTCTACGGGACGACGCAGATGAACCATCCGAACGGGCGAGCCCTCCGGCTTGCCGTACCGCTTGCCGCGCTGTTGGCGTGCATGACGCTGCCGGCCGCCGCGCAATCGAGCGTGACGCTCTACGGCCGCATCGACACCGCGATCGAATACGCGAACGCCGGGCCGAACCACGTGACGCGCATGGGCAGCGGCAACCTGTGGGCGTCGCAATGGGGGCTGAAGGGCGTCGAGGATCTCGGCGGCGGCTATGCGACGATCTTCAAGCTCGAGGACGGTTTCAACGCGGCGAGCGGCGCGCTGTCGAACAGCAGCGCGCTGTTCGGCCGCGAAGCGTGGGTCGGCATCACGGGGCCGTTCGGCGGCGTGCAGTTCGGCGAGCTCTACACGATCCTGCATACGACGCTCGTCACGTACAGCCTGCCCGGGCTCGGCGCGGGGCTCGCCTGGGGCAATGCGACCAACAACTTCGTCGGGCCCGCGTTCCTGCGCGTACGCAACTCGATGCGCTACACGTCGCCGCGCTACGCGGGCTTCCTGCTGCGCGCGATGGCCGCGCGCGGCACCAACGGCGCGGCCGGGCAGCCGGCGACGCTCGGCGATACGTACGGCGCCGGCCTCAACTACGTGCGTGGAGGGCTGTCGGTCGACGTCGACTACATGCAGCAGAAGTTCAGTCCGGTTGCGGCGCCCACGCTCGGCGCCACGAGCGCGGCCGCGAACGGCAACTACACGCTCGGCGCGATTTCGTACGACTTCAACGTCGTGAAGGTGGCCGCGCTGTACCTGCGCCATCGCGGCGGCCCCGATGTCGCGACCGCGATCGACAGCCAGAGCGCGTATCCGCACAGCGACATCATGGAGCTCAGCGCGACGGTGCCGATCGGGCGTGCGTCGCTGCTGCTGAGCGTCGGCCATTACCGGAAGGTGGCCGACAGCGACGGCAATGCCGATTCGTACGGCATTCGTTTCGACTATCCGCTGTCGAAGCGCACGGTGCTGTACACGGGCGCCGCGATGGTACGCAACGGCGCGCATGCCCGCTTCGTCGTCAACGGCGCGGCCGGCGGCGGCGTCGCCGTGGCCAAGCCGGGCGCGACCGCGAGTTCGCTCGTCGCGGGCATCCTCACGTCGTTCTGAGCGTCTCGGCGGGCCCGTGCTCGTGTCCGCTCGCGCCGCTACGCGCAGGCGGGCGGCTGCGGCGCGAGCCATGCGTCGAACGGCGCCTGCTCGCCGATATTGAACAGTTCGAGCAGCAGCGCGCGCAGCCAGCAATGACCCGGGTCCGCATCGAAGCGGCGGTGCCAGTACGCGTTGACGGCCCATTCGCCGGCGCCGGCGATCTCGTACAGCACGCACGGCTGGCGTGCCGCGAACGTGATCGCGATCGTCTCCGGCAGGATCAGCGCGTAGTCGCCGTCCTGCAGCAACGCCGGCACCACCAGAAAATCCGGCAGCGCCGCGCGCACTCGCGGCATCAGTTCGTGTCGTTCGAGCAGTTGCATCGACTGCGGATGCGACGTGACGGCGACGAAGCGCAGCGTGTCGGGCGCCGCGCCGTCGAGCACGAAATCGTCGGGCAGCCCGACGCGCTGCGCGGTGCGGCGCGGCATCAGCAGCACGCAGCGCTCGTGCAGCAGCGCGGTGCGCTGGAAGTGGCTCGACGCATCGGCGAAATGCCCGAGCGCGAAGTCGATGCGCCCCGATTCGAGCGCGACGTTGAGCTGGCATTCGTCGACGTGCAGCGTCTCGATCACGGCGCCCGGCGCGCGCCGGTCGAACGCGGCGAGCAGCGTCGGCAGGAACGCGCTCGCCGCGAAATCGCTCATGTGCAGGCGGAACACGCGCTGCGTGCTGTCGGGCGCGAAGCGCGAGCCTTCGTCGAGCACGTCCTGCAGGATCGCGAGTGCCTTGTCGACCGAGATCGCGAGCCGCTGCGCGCGCGGCGTCGGCTCGACGCCGGTGCCGGTGCGCACGAACAGCGCGTCGCGGAACATCAGCCGCAGCCGGCCGAGCGCGTAGCTGACGGACGGCTGCGTGACGCCGAGCCGCAGCGCCGCGCGGCCGACGTGCCGGGCTTCATACACCGCGCGAAACGTCTTCAACAGGTTGAGATCGAGATCCTGCACGCGCAGGCCGTCGGACGCGTCGCCGTCGTGCGGCACGGGTTCGGGGCGGGTTGGTGCCGCGGGGCGGCCGGGAGCGGAGAGCGTCATCGTGTCTGCCTCGCAGTGACGGAAGGCGCGTGGCCGTAACGCCGTGCATACGCCTTCGCGAAATGGCCGAAGCCATGGATGCCGTGCGCGATCAATACGTCGGTCACGCTGCGCGCGTCGCCGCGCTGTAGCGCCGCGTGTACGGCGGCGAGCCGGCGCTCGCGCACGTACGCGGCCGGCGAAGTGTGCAGGAATGCGCGGAACGCATGTTGCAGCGTGCGCGGCGCGACCCCGGCGACGGCCGCCAGCGCGGCGAGCGCGAGCGGTTCGCCGAGGTGCGCATCGACGTGAGCGCACGCACGGCGCACGTGCGCGGGCAGTGGCGGCGTGCCGCGTCGCAGCGCGTCGCTGTACGAATGCGGCAGGTGCGTGAGCAGCAGCGACATCAGCCACGCGGTGAGGTCGGCGCCGAACACCGGCGACGCCGCACCGATGCCCGGCTGTGCGCCGAGCCGGCACAGGTATTCGAAGGTCGGCCGTACGAGCGCGGCTCCCGCGCCGGCACCGCCGGCCGCGAGATCGAATTGCAGCGGCCGCGTGAGCGTTGCCTGCAGCATGTCCTGCAACTTGCGCTCGAGCGCGCCGCGTTCGAGCCGCAGCACGAGGTTGCGGCAATCGGGGCTCGTGCGCAGACGGCTCGGAAGCGCGGGCGACGATACGGTCAGCGCGCCGGGGCCGGCGCGCGCGACGACGTTGCCGGCCTGCAGTTCGCACGCACCGGCGAGCGTCAGCCGGAACAGGAAGTGATCGGCGTCGTCGCCGAACTCGATGCGCGTTTCGCGGCCGTAGCAGAGTTCGAGCAGCGCGCCGTGATGCAGCGGCACCTCGTACAGCTCCGCGTGAAACGGATCGCGGCCGGACGCGGCCATCCGGTGCGGCCCGAGCCGGTGCGCGACCGCGCGTTCGACTTCGTCGGGCGCCTGCAGCGTGCCGAGCCGGTTCGGCGCATGGCGGGAAAGGGCGATGTCCATTCGTAGACCTCGTGGCGGATGCAGGGGCGCGGCGGCATCCGCCGCACCGCGATTGCGTTGCGCGAACGGGCGCGTCGTTGCGCGTTTTGAAGCGACGCGGTGCAAGTGCCCGCGTAGTCTCGGACATACTCGATCACCGGGAGAAAACGATGAAGGTATGTGTTCTGGGCGGCGGCCACGGCTGCCATGCGGCGGCCATCGACCTGCTCGAAAAAGGCCACGACGTGACGTGGTGGCGGCGCGATCGCGAGCCGCATGCGCGGCTGCGCGCGCTTGGCGTACTGAACGTCACCGACTATCGCGGCAAGCGCGCGGTGCCGCTCGGCGACGCGCCGGGCGCGATCCGCCTGACCGACGATCTGGCCGCCGCGCTGCGCGGCGCGCGGCTCGTCGTGGTGCCGCTGCCGGCCACGTCGCACGACGCGCTCGCCGCGCAGGTCGCGCCGCTGCTGGAGGATGGCCAGGTCGTGTTCCTGCCGCCCGGCACGTTCGGCAGCGTCGTGTTTGCCCGCGCGGCCGCCGACGCCGGCAACCGTGCGCGCGTCGCGTTCGCCGAAACCGGCACGCTGCCGTACCTGGTGCGCAAGCATGGCGACAACGAGGTCGTGATCAGCGCGTACGCGACGCGTCTGCCGACCGGCGTGTGGCCGGCGAACGCGGCCGGCTGGGCGTTCGACGTGCTGCGCGCGGGCTATCCGTCGGTCGAGCCGGTCGAGGATGCGTTGTCCGGTGCACTGATGAACGCGGGCCCCGTGATCCATCCGCCGCTGATCCTGATGAACGCCGGGCCGCTCGAACACTTCGACGCGTGGGACATCCACAACGAAGGCACGCAGCCGTCGATCCGCCGCGTGACGAACGCGCTCGACGCCGAACGCATCGCGGTGCGCGAAGCGCTCGGCTACCGTGCGCCGCATTTCCCGCTCGCCGATCACTACGCGACCGACGGCGACGAGTGGATGTACGGGCGCGGCGCGCACGGCAAGCTGACCGATAGCGGCGACTGGCGCGAGAAGATCGATCTGCGCACGCATCGCTACATGCTCGAGGACACCCGGCTCGGGCTGTCGTTCATCGTGTCGTGCGGGCGCTGGGCCGGCGTGCCGACGCCCGTCGCGCAGGGGCTGCTGAGCATCGCGAGCGCGGTCGCCGTGCGCGACCTGTATGCGGAAGGGCGCACGCTGGAGCGGCTCGGGTTCGCGGCGCTGTCGAAGGATGCGCTGCGCGCGCTGCTCGACGCGGGGTATTCGGCATGAAGGCGGCCGCCGATGTGACGCGCATCCACGTGCTCGGCGCGGGACGCATGGGGCAGGGCATCGCGCTCGTGTTCGCGTTCGCGGGCCTCGACGTGACGCTGATCGACTTCAAGCCGCGCGATGCGGCCGGCTGGCGCGCGTTCGACGATCGCACGCGCAACGAGATCACCCGGCCGTTGCATGCGCAGATCGCGCTGGGCCGCATCGACAACGCGCAGGCGGATGCCGTCGCCGCGCGAATCACGCTGGTGGCGCGGGACGGCGCGGCCGATGCGGTGTGCGATGCCGACATCGTGTTCGAGGCGCTGCCCGAAGTGCTCGAAGCAAAGGCCGACGCGTTGCGCTGGCTTGGTCGACACGTCGATGCGCATGCAACGATCGCGTCGACCACGTCGACGTTCGTCGTCACCGAATTGCAGCGCCACGTCGCGCACCCGGCGCGGATGCTGAACGCGCACTGGCTGAACCCCGCGCTGCTGATGCCGCTCGTCGAGGTGAGCCGCAGCGACGCAACGGATCAAACCGTCGTCGACGTGCTCGCGGCGCTGCTCGAGCGCGTGGGCAAGAAGCCGGTGATCTGCGGGCCGGCGCCCGGCTATATCGTCCCGCGCATCCAGGCGCTCGCGATGAACGAGGCCGCGCGGATGGTCGAGGAAGGCGTGGCCAGCGCCGAGGACATCGACACCGCAATCCGCACCGGCTTCGGCCCGCGCTTCGCGGTGCTCGGGCTGCTCGAATTCATCGACTGGGGCGGCTGCGACATCCTGTACTACGCGTCGCGGTACCTGGCCGGCGAGATCGGCCCGCGCTTCGCGCCGGCCGCGAGCGTTGTGCGCAACATGGAAGCCGGGCGCGACGGCGTGCGCACGGGTGCCGGCTTCCACGACTATGCGGCGGTCGACGTGCCCGCGTACATGCGGCAGCGGCTCGGCGAATTCGCGCGGCTGCTCGACCATCTCGGGCTGGCGCCGGCGTTCGACAGCGCGCGGCGCGACGCCGGGCGCTGAGCGGCGCGCGCTCATGCCGGGTCGCCGCGCGAACCGTCGGCGGGCGGGGTGCGCGTCTCGCGCATCACGCACAGCGTCGCGACCGTGACGAGGCCGAGCGCAATCAGGAACAGCGACACCGGCCACGACGCGTGATAGCGCGCGAGCAATGCGGTCGCGATCAGCGGCGACATCCCGCCCGCGAAGATCGACGCGACTTCGTGGCCGAGCGCGACGCCCGAATAGCGCACTTCGGTGCTGAACAGCTCGCCGACGAGCGCGGGCAGCGTGCCGATCATCGCGCCGTGGCTCACCGCCGTGCCGATCGTCAACGCGAGCCATACGAGCGGCGTCACGCGCGTGTCGAGCAGCCAGAAGAACGGAAACGCGCACGCGACGAGGCTCAGCGCGCCGATCAGGTACACGGGCTTGCGGCCGATCCGGTCGGACAGCCGGCCCCAGGCGAGCATCGCGCCCATCTCGACGATCATCGCGATCATCACGCCGGTCAGCATCGTGCCGTTCGGAATCCCCAGGTATTTGCCGTAGACGAGCGAGAACGCGAGGAAGATGTACGCACCGCCGTTCTCGGCCACGCGCAGCCCCATCGCGAGCAGGATTTCCTTCGGGTGACGGCGGATGCACTCGACGATCGGCAAATGCGCGTGTGCGCCGCGCTTGCCGGCCTGCTCGAAGTCGCGGCTTTCCGGCAGATGACGGCGGATATAGATGCCGATCGCAAAGATCGCGACGCTCGCGAGGAACGGCAGCCGCCAGCCCCACGTGCGGAACGCGTCGTCCGGCAGCGCCTGCGCGGCGAGAAACGCGGCCGACGACAGCACGAAGCCGCCGCCCACGCCGAGCTGGCTCCACGCCGCGTAGTAGCCGCGCTGCTCGGGCGGCGCGTTCTCGCTGATCATCAGCACGCCGCCGCCCCATTCGCCGCCGGACGCGATGCCCTGCAGCAGGCGCAGCACGACGAGCGCGGCCGGCGCCCACAGGCCGACCTGCGCATAGGTCGGCAGCAGGCCGATCGCGAAGGTCGACGCGCCCATGATCAGCAGCGTCCAGACGAGCGACGCCTTGCGTCCGTAGCGATCGCCGACGTGGCCGAACACGATCCCACCGAGCGGCCGCGCGACGAAGCCGAGCGCGAACGCCGCGAATGCGGCGAGGCTGCCGGCGAGCGGCGATGCGCCGGGCGGGAAGAACACGTGGCCGAACACCAGCGCCGCGGCCGTGCCGTATACGAAGAAGTCGTACCACTCCATCGCGTTGCCGGCGACGGAGGCGATGACGATCCGGCGCAGTTGCCGGTCGGCGAGCGGCCGGACGGCGCTCGGGGATTGCACGGTGTCGGTCGGGTACATGGCGGAACTCTGAAGGGGGAGGCGGGCGCGTGCCGTCTCGTGCGGCACTGCGGGCTAGTGTTGTCGGCCCGCCGCTCCCCGGTCAAATCCGCAGAAAAAGGGAAGTGTCATCACTCCCGCAAATGATGGTCGGGGCGCGCGGGGCCGTGCCAGCGCGCGCCGGGGCCCGTCACCGCTCGATCTGCCGGTTCCACCGCGTATCCCACTGCGCGCGGCGCGCATTGATCGCGGTCCAGTCGACCACCGTCACCTTGCGCACCAGGTCGTCGACGTTGCCGAGGCTCTGCTGCATCGGGGCCGGCATCTTCGCGAGGCGGTTGGTCGGAATCTGCTTGCCGGCCTCGGCCGCCTTCGTCTGCGCGGGCGCGGACAGCAGGAACTGCGCGAGCTTCTGCGCGAGTTGCGGATCGGGATTGTTCGCGACCACGCACAGGTCGACGAGCAGCAGCACCGGGCCTTCCTTCGGGTTCGCATACGCGACGGGGATGCCCTTGTCCTGAAGGTCGCCGACGCCGGTCGGCGTGAGCGGGAACAGGCCGGCCTCGCCGGTCTGCACCATCTCTGAGATCTTCGCCGAGTTCGGGATGTACTCGACGACGTTCGGCCCGACCGTGCTCGCCCACTTGCCGAAGCCGGGCTCGACGTTCTGCTCGTTGCCGCCGAGCAGCCGGTTGATCGCGAGGAAGCCGTGCAGCCCGAACGTGCTGCTCGACGCCGACTGGAACACGACCTTGCCCTTGTATTTCGGATCGGCGAAATCCATCCACGAGGTCGGCGGCGCCCAGCCTTTCTCGGCGAACAGCTTCTTGTTGTACGCGATGCCGGTCATCCCGAGCTGCACGCCCGCGCCGACGTCGTCCTTCATCCGCGCGAACGGGTACAGCTCCTTGAGCACCGGCGAATCGTCGAGCTTCTGGCACACGCCGAGGCTCACCGCGCGCGCCATCACGCCGTCGTCGAGGAACGCGACGTGGATCTGCGGCTTGTTGCGGTTCGCGAGCAGCTTCGCGAGCACGTCCGACGACGTGCCGGGCACGATCACCACCTTGACGTTGTTCGCCTTCTCGAAGTCGGGCAGCACCTGGCTCGTATAGGCCTTCTCCATCGGCCCGCCGTTCATGCCGACGTAGATCGTCTTCGTTTGCGCGAACGCGGGCGCGCCGGCGCCTGCGATGCAGAGGGCGGCGGCCGCCGCGATCGTTCCGAGCAGTTTCATCTTTGGGTTTCCTCTTGACGGAAAGGGGCGGTCGGCACGGCTTGCGGGAAGAAGCGGCCGATCGAGAATGCATCGAGTGGCGTCGCGGTTTCGCCGGTGGTGATGAGATCGGCGAGCACGTCGCCGACGCCCGGCGCGAGCAGGAAGCCGCCGCCGGAAAAGCCGAACGCATGCAGCAGATTCGGCGTGGTGCGGCTCGCGCCGATGATCGGGTTGTGGTCGGGTGTGCAGCCCTCGACGCCGCTCCACGTGCGGATCAGCAGTGCGTCGCGCAGCGCGGGCAACAGCGCGCACGCATCGCGCATCACCACGCGCGTCGTATCGACCGACGGCTGGCCGAACTCGCCGTCGCCGCGGCCCCGGCCGCCGCCGATCACGCAGTTGCCGCGCGCGACCTGCCGCGCGTACACGCCGCCGCCATACACGCCGAGGTTGTGCGCGATGAACGGCGGCAGCGGCTCGGTCACCCACATGTTCGGGTAGATCGGCTCCATCGGTACGGCTTCGCCGAAGCGTTCGGCGATCGTGTTCGCCCATGCGCCCGCCGAATTGATCAGCCACGTCGCGGTGTGCGCGCGGCCACCCGCTTGCAAGTGAAAACGCGTGCCGTCGTGATGAACCTCATCGACGGCGGTGTGCTCGAACACGTCCGCGCCCGCTGTGCGGGCCGCGCGCGCGAACGCGGGCGACACGACGCGCGGGTTCGCATGGCCGTCGGTCTCGCACAGCGAGCCGCCGAGCGCCGCGCGGCCGAGCCACGGGTAGCGGCGGCGGAACGCGTCGCCGCGCATCACCTGCAGCGGCAAGCCGTGTTCGCTGGCGAGCACGGCGTACGCGTCGAGCGCATCGAGATCGGCGTCGCTGCGTGCGAGTCGCAAGTGGCCGGACACGACGAATTCGCCATCGATGCGGATCAGCTCGGGCAGGCGATCCCAGATGCGCCGCGCCCGCAGTGCAAGCGGCAATTGCTCGACCGGCCGGCCCTGGCAGCGCACGCCGCCGTAGTTCACGCCGCTCGCCTGCGCGCCGCAGTCGCGCCGTTCGAACAGCCCGACGCGCAGCCCGCGTCGCGTGAGCGCAAGCGCGGCCGACGCGCCGACGAGGCCGCCGCCGACGATCGCGACGTCGTAATGCCGGATCTCACTCATCGCGCGCCTCGTCGGGAATCGCCGCGACGTCGTCGCCCGCGAGCGCGGCCGAGATCGGGAACGGCTTCACGGGTGGTTGCGCACGCAACCGGCCGACGTCGGCGAGCGGCTGACCGGTTTCGGCGGCCAGCACGAGCGCGGCCGCGTCGCCGCACATGCGGCCCTGGCAGCGGCCCATGCCGACGCGGGTCAGCGCCTTCAGCCGATTCAATTCGGTCGCCGCGCCTTCGCGCACGCAGCGGCGCAGCGTGCCCGCGTCGATCTCTTCGCAGCGGCACACGATCGTGTCGTCGGGGCAGCGGGCAGCCTGTTCGACCGGCGGCGCGAACGCGGCTTCGAGGCCCGCGCGGAATGCGCCGATGCGGGCGAGCGTGCGTTCGAGTGCCGCCGCGTCGGGTTGGCCGGACGGCGAGCGCGATGCGATGCCGGCATCGTCGAGCAGCGCGAGCGCCGCACGCCGGCCCGACGCTTCGGCCGCGTCGGCGCCCGCGATACCCGCGCCGTCGCCGGCGACGTAGAGGCCGCGCACCGACGTGCGCCCGGCCGCGTCGCGTTCGGGCAGCCACGCGCGGTTGAGCGGGTCGAAACCGAACCGGCAGCCGGCGAGATCGGCAAGCTGCGTTTCGGAACGCAGGCCGAAGCCGAGGCCGAGCGCATCGCAATCGAGCACGCGCGGCGGCGCGGGCTGCGCCGAGTCGCCGGCGGCGCGCCATGCGAGCCCCGTCACATGTTGATCGCCGAGCACGCGCTCGAGCGTGACGCCCGTTTCGATCGCGACGCCATGCGCGCGCAGCCAGCCGTGGTAGTAGAGCCCTTTCGCGAAGATCGACGGCATGCGCAGCAGCGCGGGCGCGGCGCCGGCCTGGCGGCGCAGCGGGCTCGTGTCGAGCACGGCCGCGACGTGTGCGCCCGCCTTCGCATACTGGTAGGCGACGAGGTAAAGCAGCGGCCCCGTGCCCGCGAACA
>NZ_BBSK01000106.1:0-13798 GCF_001319805.1 Burkholderia sp. E168m22 | reverse complement strand
TAGGCGACGAGGTAAAAGCAGCGGCCCCGTGCCCGCGAACACGATGCGTCGGCCGATCGCGCAGCCCTGCGCCTTCAGCGCGACCTGCGCGCCGCCGAGCGTATAGACGCCCGCGAGCGTCCAGCCCGGCACGGGCAGCATGCGGTCGGTCGCGCCGCTCGCGACGATCAGGTGCGAGTACGGTACCGTCACTTCGCGGCCGTCCTGCAACGTGTCGACGCGGCTCGCGCCGCATGACCACGCAAGCGTGTTCGGCCGATAGTCGACGTGCGGCAGCAGCGCGGCCATCGTCCGGTGCACCGCGTCGGCCTTCGCGGCCTCGAAGCCGTACAGCGTGCGCTTGCCGCGCACGAACGCGGCGTTGGCCGGCGGTTGACGATAGATCTGTCCGCCCCAGCGCGCGTTCTCGTCGATCACGACCGGGCGCAGCCCGGCGTCGACCAGCGCCTCGGCCGCGCGCACGCCGGCCGGCCCCGCGCCAACGATCACCGGTTGCAGTGCGGCGCTCACGATGCGTCTCCGGTCGCGGCCGGCCGGGCGGTCGTGAGAATCCGCATGCCTTCGGCGATCGGCGTCGAGCATGCGCGCATGCGTGCGCCGGCTTCGGTGTGCACCCAGCAGTCCTGGCAGGCGCCGATCAGGCAGAACCCCGCGCGCGGCTGACCGCTGAATTCGCTGACGCGCACGCGACGCTGCGCGACGAGGATCGCGGTGAGCACGGTGTCGCCGGCAAGCGCGTGCGCGGGGCGGCCGTCGAGCGTGAACGCGACGGCGGCGCGTTCGCGTTCGGCGACGCGCACGAACTGCGCGCGGTCGTCCGCGACGTCGGTGGAACGGGAAACGGGAGTCGTCATCAATGTTGGCCGATCAGGATGCGGTTCAGGCCGTACACGCGATCGAGCAGCAGCATCGCGCCGGCGGTGATGAAGATGACGAGCGCCGACACCGACGCCATCATCGGGTCGATCGATTCGGTCGCATACATGTACATGCGCACGGGCAGCGTGACCGTCTGCGGCGACGTGACGAAGATCGACATCGTCAGCTCGTCGAAGCTGTTGATGAACGCGAGCAGCCAGCCGCCGGTGATGCCCGGCACGATCATCGGCAGCGTGATGCGGCGGAAGGTCGTCCACGGGTCGGCGCCGAGCGAGCACGCGGCCTGCTCGATGCTGCGGTCGAGGCCGGCAACGGACGCGAGCACGAGCCGCATCACGAACGGCGTGATGACGATCATGTGCGCGAGCACGAGCCACGCGAACGAGCCGGTTGCGCCGATCAGCGCGAAGAAGCGCAGCAGCGCGATGCCGAGCACGAGGCCGGGGATCACGAGCGGCGACAGCAGCAGCCCGTTCAGGAATGCGCGGCCGGGGAACGTCGCGCGGCCGATCGCGAGGCCGGCCGGCAACGCGATCGCGAGCGACAGCGTCGCCGACGCGAACGCGAGCTTCACGCTGTTGACGAATGCGGTGACGAAGTCCGGATAGTCGAGGATCGCGCGGAACCAGCGCAGCGATACGCCATGGGTCGGCAGCGTCAGCGTTTCGTCGGGCGTGAACGCGACCAGCACGACGATCGCGAGCGGCGCGAGCACGAACAGGATCACGAGCGTGTGGAAGGCCAGCGCAAAGGGGCCGTTCTTTCTCATCGCGATGCGCCTCCGAGGCTGCGCGCGTAGCGGCGTTCGAGCACGCGGTAGTAAGTGAGCATCACGACGAGGTTCGCGGCGAGCAGCAGCACGGCGATCGTCGCGCCGAGCGGCCAGTTCAGCGAGCCGAGGAATTCGTCGTAGACGGCCGTGGCCGCGACCTTCAATCGCCGTCCGCCGAGCAGGCCCGGAATCGCGAACGCGCTCGCCGACAGCCCGAACACCATCAGGCTGCCCGACAGCACGCCCGGCATCAGTTGCGGCACGACGATGCGGCGCAGCGTCGTGAACGGCGATGCGCCGAGCGACAGCGCCGCGTGTTCCGTCTGCGGATCGAGCCGCTGCAGCGCGGTCCACACCGGAATCACCATGAACGGCAGCATCACGTGCACCAGCGCGATCACGATCGCGAACGTCGTGTATTCGAGCTTGTACGGCCCGAGGCCGACGAGCGCGAGCGCCTGGTTCACGAGGCCGCTGGTGTTCAGCAGCATGCTCCAGCCGAACGCGCGCACGACCACCGACACGAGCAGCGGCGCGAGGATCGCGAGCAGGAACAACGAACGCCACGGGTCGCGCATCTTCGACAGCACGTACGCTTCCGGCGTGCCGATCGCGACGCAGATCGCGGTCGTCAGCGCGGCGATGCCGAACGTGCGCGCGAAGATCGTGTGGAAGTACGACGAGCCGAGCACTTCCGCGTAGTTGCCGAACTGGAACGCGGCGATCGGGCCGGTGGCCGGGTCGAAGCGGTAGAACGTCAGCACGAACGTCATCGCGAGCGGCACGAGCACGAGCGCGGCGAACAGCGCGAAGGCCGGTGCGCACATCAGCCACAGCGGCGCGTACGCGCGCCAACGCGCGCGCGGCGCGTTGCCGCCGACGGCGCGCGGCGACATTGCGTCGACGGCGGCCGGGGAGGCCGCGAGCCCGGCTGGCGCGCCGTCGGTCGAGAGCGGGCGGGAAGGCTGTCCCATTCAGGCCTCCCGGCGCATCACGCGCACGGCGTCGCTGTGCCAGTCGATGCCGACCGGCGCACCTTCCGCGAGCGGCTCCGTGCCTTCGTTCTGGCAGCACACGAGCACTTCGCCGAGCGCGCTGTCGACGCGGTACAGCCACTGGCTGCCGAGGAAGAAGCGGCTCGTGACGGTCGCGGCGAAACGGCCGGCGTCGGGCGCGCACAGCCGGAGCTTCTCGGGGCGGATGCAGACCGACACCGCATCGCCCACGCGCATGTCGCGTTCGCGTGGCGGCAGGTGCGCCGTGCGGCCGGTCTCGGCGAGATCGTGCCCGAGATCGATGCGGATCGCGTCGCCGTCGTGCGCGACGATCGTGCCGGGCAGCAGGTTCGCCTTGCCGATGAACTGCGACACGAAATGATTCTCCGGGCGTTCGTACGCGCGGTACGGCGTATCGGTCTGCGTGATGCGGCCGGCTTCCATCACGACCACGCGGTCGCTGATCGACAGCGCTTCCGACTGATCGTGCGTGACCATGATCGTCGTCGTGCCGATCTTGCGCTGGATTGCGCGCAACTCGAACTGCATGTCCTCGCGCAGCTTCGCGTCGAGGTTCGACATCGGCTCGTCGAGCAGCAGCACCGGCGGCTCGATCACCACCGCGCGCGCTATCGCCACGCGCTGCCGTTGGCCGCCCGACAGCTCGCGCGGAAAGCGGTGCGCGAGCGCATCGAGCCGCACGAGCGCCAGCGCCGCGCGGATGCGCTCCGCGCGCTCGGCCTTGTCGACGCCGCGCATGTCGAGGCCGAAGCCGACGTTCTCCGCGACGCTCATGTGCGGAAACAGCGCATAGCTCTGGAACACGATGCCGAGCCCGCGGCGGTTCGGCTTCAGGTGCGTGATGTCCTGCCCGTCGAGCGCGATGCGGCCGTGCGTGACGTCGACGAAGCCGGCGATCATCTGCAGCGTGGTCGTCTTGCCACAGCCGGACGGCCCGAGCAGCGACACGAATTCGCCTTGTTCGACCGACAGGTTGACGTCCGCGACGGCGGTGAGCTCGCCGAAGGTTTTCGTCAGATCCGTAAGCGTGAGAAACGACATGGGGAACTCCGGGTTCGCGCACCGCCTGGCCGGTGCGCCGATGACGCGGACTCTAGCCAGCCATATTTCGGCGCGTCAATTTGGAATTCTGCTGAACGGGATGAATTTCTGAAAAATTCCATTGAATGGAACGAACGGAAAAATCGCGTGCGAATCGTTCCGGTGGATGAAGGGCGGGCGACCCGCGAAACGCGCGCGTCAATCCCGTGCACACCCGGATGCCTGCGGATTTTCGACCGGACGACAATGGCGGTTACCGTATTCCGTTCAGTGAAATCGTCGAGGAGAGCCGGCATGCAGGAACCCCATTTGCCCGGAACGTCGCCGGCTGCGCGCATGCCGCACCCGGACGAGGACGCTGTCCCGGCTGATTCGGCCGATGCGGCCGGCGCGCCCGGCACCGGCATGCTGCAGCGTGCGTTCGCGATTCTGCGCGCGCTGGCCGGCATGCAGCAGGACGGCGTGCGCGTCACGCATCTCGCGAAGGCCGTCGGCCTCACGCAGGGCACCGCGCACCGGATCCTGCAATCGCTGATCGCCGAAGGGATGGTCGAACAGGACGAGCAGTCGAAGCTGTACCGGCTGAGCGTCGACTTCTTCGCGCTCGCCGCGCTGGCCGGCAACCCGAGCAGCATGCGCACGCTGTGCCGACCCGCGCTGCTGCGGCTGTGCGCGAGCCTCGGCGAAACCATCTTCCTGCTCGTGAAGAGCGGCTTCGACGCGGTGTGTCTCGACCTGTGCGAAGGGCCGTTCCCGATCCGCTCGTTTACCGGCGACATCGGCGGCCGCATCGCGCTCGGCGTCGGGCAGGGCAGCCTCGCGATCCTCGCGTTCCTGCCCGAGGCCGAACGCGAGGAGGTGATCCGCTTCAACGTGCCGCGCATCCGCGGTTACGGCGTGCTCGACGAGGTGTATTTGCGCACCGAGATCGAGCGCGTGCGACAACTCGGCTACGCGGGCCGCAACAGCGGCGTGCTCGACGGGATGGCCGGCGTCGCGGTGCCGATCCTCGATCGCACCGGTTATCCGGTCGGCGCGCTGAGCGTCGGCACGCTCGCGTCGCGGCTCGGCGACGACCGGATGCCGATGGTAGTCGAACTGCTGCGGCGCCAGGCCGACGCGATCGGCCCACGCACGAATCCGTTCGACGCCGCGTTGCGGCGGCCGATGCACGGGTTATCGGGGAAAACCATCTAGCCGCGTTACGCGTTGCCGTTTCATCGGCTTGCTTGCGCAAGTCATTTACGTTCGATCGAGGCGCGCAGGGTCCGGCGGACCTGCGCGCTTTTGTTTTTTAGCGGTGCCGCCTGCGCACATCGAATGACGTTTTTCGAGGGTTATACGACCTTTGAGTCATCTGCATGCCGCTCCATACTTCACGTGAACGATCGAGCCGGAACAAGCACGCAACCACCATCGCGTGTCGCGTATCCGGCCTGGTGACTCACCACATGAAAAGGAACGGAAGATGCGACTCAGGAACAAATCGGCGTTGATCACGGGCGGCACCAGCGGCATCGGTCTGGCCACCGCGAAGCTGTTCATTTCAGAAGGCGCGCGTGTCGCGGTGACGGGGCGCGACGAACGCGTATTCGAGCGCGTGAAGGCGGAGCTCGGCGAGCATGCGGTCGTGCTCAAGGGCGATGTGCGGTCGCTCGACGACATGCGCGCGATTGCCGGCGAGGTTAACGAGAGGTTCGGCGGTCTCGACGTGGTATTCGCCAATGCCGGCTGGGCGTTTCCGTCCGCCGTCAACGACATCGACGACACGCTGTACAACGACATCATGGACGTCAACGTCAAGGGCGTGGTGTTCACGCTTCAAGCGGCGCTGCCGTACTTGCGCGAAGGTTCGTCGGTGATCCTCAATACCTCGTTCGTCGCGCAGACTGGCAAGCACGGCATCTCGCTGACCGCCGCGGCGAAGGCCGCCGTGCGCTCGCTGGCCCGCAGCTGGTCGTACGAATTTCTCGACCGGAAAATCCGCTTCAACGCGATCGCGCCCGGCGCGATCGATACGCCGCTGCTTTCGAAGTGGGGCAAGCCCGACGAATGGGTACGCGACCGCAAGGCCGAATTCGCCGAAGCGATTCCGGTGGGCCGCATGGGCCACGCCGACGACATCGCGTACGCGGCGCTCTATCTCGCCAGCGACGAATCGTCGTTCGTCGTCGGCACCGAGCTGGTGGTCGATGGCGGGGCGTCGCAGCTCTGAGCCTGCGCTGCACGCTTCCTGAGTCCGGCACGTCATCCCGGCTCATCCCCATACCGATTTGACGTCCGCCACGCCGTTCGCGGTGGCGGTTATTCGATCCGGCCCGGCGTGGTCGCGCTCGCCCATGGGCCGAAGTGCAAGGAGCAATCATCTTGACCGACAGTAGCGACAATCATGCCCCGGGCGGGCAACTCACGCGGGCAGGCCGTTCGCGCCGCGATGTCCTGAAGTTCGGCAGCGCCGCCACCCTCGGCGCCGTGCTGGGCGGCAGCGCGTTGCTCGGGCACGCTGCGCCTGCGCCGGCGCCGACGGGCAGCCCAGCGCTGCTTGCGCCGACCGAGCCGCTCAACATCCTGATCGTCAATTACGACGGCGGCACACTGCTCGACTTCGCGGGCCCGAGCGAGATTTTCCACCGGCTGCCGAATACGAACGTTCGCTACGCGAGCCTCGACGGCGGCAACGTGACGCTCGAATTCGGCGTGGTGTACGGGAAGACCGAACGGCTGGCCGATATCGACCGGACCGACGTGATCCTCGTGCCTGGCGGGTCCGATTTGTCGGCGCCGATGCGTCCGGCGTATCAGGCGCAGATCCGGCGTCTGGCGGAGAGCGCCAAACACGTGACGTCGGTGTGCAACGGCTCGCTCGTGCTTGCCGCGACGGGCGTGCTCGATGGCAAGCGCAGCGCCTGCCATTGGGCGTTCGTCAACAAGCTGGCCGAGTACGGCGCGATTCCGGTTCCCGATCGCTTCGTCGAAGACGACGACGGCCGCTTCATGAGCGGCGGCGGGGTGACGGCGGGCATCGATTTCGCGCTGCGCGTGGCGGCGAAGCTGCGCGGCCAGCAGGCCGCCGAATACACGCAGCTCGTCGTCGAATACGATCCCGATCCGCCGTTCCACTCCGGTCATCCGAGAGAGGCGCGACCCGAACTCGTCGCGATGGTCGACAAGAAGCTGCCCGGCGCATCGAAGGGACTCGCGCGCGTTCCCGGCGTCCGCTGACACGCTGGCCGGCGACGCGTACAGGGTCGCCGCCTCTTCAATTCAAACCCGATTCGGAAATCATACGATGCGTCAGATTCATCTTTGTACGGCTGCGCTTGCAGCGTGCGTGTCCTTTTTTGCATTCACGGCGCCGGCTGTCGCCGGTGGTGCGCAACGCCTGCCCGAAGCGGCGATCAAGGCCGAAAACGCACGGTGGGCGGATGCCTTTGCGCGAGGGGACTACGACGCGATCGGCCGCCTCTATACCGACGACGGCACGCTCTTGCCGCCGGACGGCGACAAGGTCACCGGGCGCCGCGCGATCACCGAGTACTTCACCAGCGGGTATGCCGGATCGAAGCCCGGCACCGTCTCGTTCAGCAATGACGAGTTCTACGGTAACGACCGGGTCGTGACGGAGGTATCGGATGTGGAGGTTCGCGACGGTGACGGAAAGCTCAAGATCCGCGCGAAGCAGACGCTCGTCTTCCTGAAGCAGGGCGGCACGTGGAAGCTGCATCGCGACATGTGGAACGCTTACCCACCCGTCAAGGACTGACGGTCGTCGACGTCCGGCGAAAGGGCGCGTTGCGTAGTCACGCTACGCGCGCGCCTATCAGCCGTTAGCGGGACGTCGACCATGCAGCGCATTGATCGGCAGGCGTTCGATCAGCGTGCTGCGTTCGACCTGCTCTCGCGCCGAATCGCTTGCGGCGGGTGTCCGAGCAGCTTGATGAAGGCTCGGCGCATCCGCTCCGGATCGGTGAATCCCACTGCCAGCGCAATCTGTTCGATCGGTTCGCTGCCGCCCTGCAGGCGCAGTCTCGCCGCTTCGACGCGCAAGCGCTCGACCGCCCTCGCCGGCGTTTCACCGGTTTCCCGGCGAAATGCGCGTCCGAACTGTCGCACGCTCAAGCTCGCTGCATCGGCGAGCCGTTCGACCGGCAACGCTTCGGTCAGGTGTTCGCGGGCGAAATTCAGTGCGATGCGGATGCGATCCGATTCCGGCTCCATCTGCGACATCGCCGAGAATTGCGATTGCCCGCCGGGTCGCCGATACGGCACGACCAGCAGCCGGGAGACCTCGCGCGCGATCTCCGCGCTCATGTCCCGTTCGATCATGCCGAGCGCCAGGTCGATGCCGGAGGCGATGCCCGCCGATGTCCAGACGCGGCCATCGACCACATAGATACTGTCGCCGTCGACCCGCGTGCGAGGGAAGCGTGACTGCAACTGCGCGGCGTATCGCCAGTGCGTCGCAGCTCTCAAACCGTCGAGCGAGCCGGTTTCCGCGAGCAGAAATGCACCCGTACACACGCTGGCCACTCGCGACGCCTTGGCGGCCAGCTTGCTGGCCGCGGTGATGTTTTCCGAAGTCTGCATCGGCGCGATATCGCCGCCGACGAACACGATGGTGTCGAACGCGCGCCGTCCGACCGGCTTCGTGTCGATCGAAAGGCCGGTATTGCCGGGAATCGGGCCGCCGGTGGGTGAGATGACGTGAAGATCGTAGGGCGTATGGCCGGCGGCCGTGGCCACCTGATTGAAGGCCGACAACGGGCCGCCCAGATCGAGCGCGTCGTAGCCGCGGCAAACGAAAAATCCAATGCGATGCATGACGAAGCAATTGATCGAGAACCCCGGAATGGCGAATTTTACCGGGAACCCTCGAATTGTGTCGTTTGACTCGAAACGAGGGAAAAACGTCGTTTACGCCGCCTTCGATCGACTGTATTCGTTTGCGCCGCGCGGATGCGATGCCGACGGAAAGCGACGCTCAGCGACGGTAGATGAACTCCAGATCGGTCGATTCGCCGACCTTGAAATCGTACGTACCGACCCGCTTGAAGCCGGCCTTCTCGTAGAACGCGATGGCCTTCGCATTGCCTGACCACACGCCCAGCCATACCGGGCCGGGGCGCGTCGCGGCGAGATACTCGAGCGCGGCGTCGAACAATGCCCGTCCGGCGCCGGTACCTTGCGTGCCGCGTCGAAGGCAGATCTGATGGATCTCGCCCGAGCCGTCCGCCACGTCCGGATGCGGAAGCTTGCACGGCCCCGCGTGCGCATATCCGACCAGCGTGCCGTCGTCGCCTTCCGTGACCCACGTGCGGCGTTGCGGGTCGGCGAGCTGTTCGGTGATCGCTGCCACCGAGTAAGTCCGGGCTTCGTATTCGGCCAGATCGTGCGGCGGGTAGTCGATGCCGAATCCGTCCTGCAGAAAGGTTTCGCGAAACGTATCGCGCTTCAATTTGGCAAGCGGGACGGCATCGGCCAGGGTCGCAACGCGGATCAACATGACGCTTCTCTCGGTTCGGTATCGGCCTGACAGTTTATCCCGGGTGATGTCGAGCAGTCGCTTCGTCGCCGGCCTACCGGCGACCGTCGCGGTCGTGCAGGCGGCTTCCCGATGCGGGAAAAAGCGCCGATTTTGCAGTGCAGCGAAAGGCGCCGACGCTTGCCTGACCGGGCCTCCGTAACCAGCCGAAACTGCCAGTACGGCAATCATGCGGATGCCGATGGTTGACCGCCGTCGGACATGCTAGGATTTCCGTCAAACAACTCCGGAGACTGCGATGCCGTTCATCTGCGAAAACGTCGAATGTCGTGCCGTGCTGGCTCGCGGGCAGGTCAGGCACCATCAGGAGGGCGCCGGCTGGTGCTTCTACTGTCCGGACTGCAACACCAGAAACGAGTTGATGAACATCGGCACGCTCAGCGGCCCTGTCGAGCTGGTTCAGCCCGAGCGGGCGAGTCCACCGCACAAGGTGGTCGCGACGGCCAGGCCGCTGGACGACGGCCGATACGCGGCGCAGTTGAGCGTCCAGCGGGCGCTCGCCGTGAAAGGCACCTACGCGGCCGAGGAGCACTGGGATCAGCTCGGCGTATTCGGCGACGCGCAGGAAGCCGTCGCGCATGCGAAGTCGTTCGCCACGGACCTGCTGCAGCGCGCCGCGTAGCCGGCGCTTTTCCGTGAACGAACAAAGGGGCGTTGCGCATTCGTGCGCGACGCCCCTTTGCGTTTTTCGCCCGCGTTCGTCAGTGGTGGATATCGAACGACGAGGTCTGCCTCGTGATCCGCTGATACGTGTCGTCCTGAATCAGGTTCCCGGGAAAGCCGCGTGAGGTCACGCAGCCGGCGCCTGTGTTGCGCGCGCCTGTTCGCGGGCCGCGACGAGTTCCCGGATCCGCGCGCGATCGGCCGGCGTCACCGGCGTGAAGATCACGAGGCTCAGGTCCGGGCTGCCGGTGACCGAGAACGCCGAATATTCGAGTGCGATCCGGCCGGCTTGCGGATGGCGGATCTCCTTCGTACCTTCGTCGTGCGTACGGATATCGTGGTCGCGCCACATCGCGTCGAATTCGGCGCTCGTCGCGCGCATCTCGTCGACGAACGCCTGCACCGCCTGCGTCGCGCCGCTGCGCGCGACGTCCGCACGAAACGCGCCGACCGCGAATCGCGCGACACGCTCCCAGTTCGGCTGCGCGTAACGCACGCCCGCGTCGACGAAGATCAGCCGCAGGATGTTGCGCGCGGCCGGTGGCAGCGTCGCATAGTCGGTCAGCGTCGCGGCCGCCGCGTCGTTCCACGCGGCGACGTCCCACGTCGCGGTGCGGATGATCGCGGGGCTCGCGTCGAGCGAATCGAGTACGTGCTGCAGGCGCGGCGTCACGCCGGCCGGCGCGTGATAGCGCACCTCGGGCGGATGGCCGACGCCGATCAGGAACAGGTGCTCGCGTTCGGCCTCGTTGAGCATCAGCGCGCGGGCGAGCCGGTCGAGCACGTCGGCCGACGGCGCGCCGCCGCGCCCCTGTTCGAGCCACGTGTACCACGCGACGCTCACGTGCGCGCGCTGCGCGACTTCCTCGCGCCGCAAGCCCGGCGTGCGGCGGCGCGTCGCCGGCAGACCGAGCGCGGCCGGGTCGAGTTTTTCGCGGCGGTCCCGCAGGTACGCGCCGAGCAGGTTGTCGGGGGCGTCAGCCATATCCTGTTAGTTCGTTTACCAGTAAACCGTCACGACTTCACCGCGAGCGGCGCTCGACAGATAGTAAGCCTCCATTTCATCCGGAGGTGCTGAACATGCGTGTCTTTGTTACGGGAGCATCGGGATTCGTCGGCTCGGCCGTCGTGGCCGAGCTCGTGGCCGCCGGGCACTCGGTGCTCGGGCTGGCGCGGTCCGACGCGGCCGCGGCGTCGGTTGCCGCGGCGGGCGCCGACGTTCATCGCGGGTCGCTCGAGGATCTCGACAGCCTCACGCGCGGCGCCGAAGCCGCCGATGCGGTGATCCACACGGGATTCAATCACGACTTCTCGCGCTTCGCGCAGAACTGCGAACTCGACCGCCGCGCGATCGAGACGATCGGCGCGGCGCTCGTGGGCTCGGCGCGGCCGCTGATCGTCACGTCGGGCCTGGCGCTCGTCGCGCCCGGCCGCGCGGCGACGGAGGACGATCCGCACGTGCCGGTGTCGGAAAATTATCCGCGTGCGTCCGAAGCGACGGCGGTCGCGCTCGAAGCGCGCGGCGTGCACGCGTCGGTCGTCCGGCTGCCGCCGTCCGTGCACGGCGACGGCGATCACGCGTTCGTGCCGCGCCTGATTGCGTTCGCGAGGGAGAAGGGCGTGTCGGCGTACATCGGCGACGGTGCGAACCGCTGGCCGGCCGTGCACCGGCTCGACGCGGCGCGCGTGTATCGGCTAGCGATCGAGCGCGGCGCGGCCGGCGCGCGCTATCACGCGGTCGACGATACGGGCGTGCCGTTTCGCGAGATCGCCGAGGTGATCGGGCGGCGGCTGAACGTGCCGGTCGTCGCGAAGTCGGCGTCGGAAGCCGGCGAGCACTTCGGCTGGTTCGCGAGATTTGCGGGGATGGATGCGCCCGCAACCAGCGAGCGCACGCGGGCATCGCTCGGCTGGGCGCCGACGCAGCCGGGGTTGCTGGCTGACATCGACCGGCCGCAGTATTTCGAAAGCTGACGAGCGGCGCGCGCCGCTCGCCATGGGTGCGGCTCGGACAACCGCTCACACCGTGACGACGATCTTCCCGACCTGCGCACCGGCTTCCATGTAGCGGTGCGCATCCGCGATGTCGTCGAACGCGAACGTACGATCGATCCGCGGCTTCAGCGCGCCGGCCGCGAGGCCGTCGACGATGAAGCGCTTCGCGCGTTCGAGCCGTTGCGCGTCGCCGGTGATCTCGAACAGCTCGTAGCCGCGCAGCGTCAGGTGGCGCGCGAGCAGGTCCATCAGCGGCACAGGGATGTCGCGCGTATCGAGCGCGCCGTACTGGAAGAACGTGCCGTTGATGGCCAGCGCGCGCAGCAGGTTCGCCGCCTCGGGGCCGCCCACCGGATCGAACACGAGGCGCGCGCCGATGCCGCCCGTGAGTTCCGCCACCTGCCGCGGCAGGTCGGCGGGGCTGCCGACGATCACGTGCTTCGCGCCCGCGTCAAGCAGCGCCTGGCGCTTCGCTTCGCCGCGCGTCAGCGCGATCGGCACCGCGCCGACCCGATTCGCCACCTGGATCGCGGCCTGCCCGACGCTGCTCGACGCGGCGCCGATCAGCACCGCCTCGCCGCGCTGGAGGCCGCCAAGTTCGATCAGCGCGCCGTAGGCCGTCACGAACATCATCCACGTCGCGGCCGCCTCCTCGAACGACAGGCTGTCCGGATGCTTGACCACCGCACGCGCCGGTACGTTCACCACTTCGCCGTACATCCCGTAGTCGGCGAACGAGAAGGCCGGCACGACGTTCACCGCGTCGCCTTCCGCGAACGTCGTCACGTTGCGGCCGACCGCCGCGACCACGCCCGACGCCTCGTAGCCGAGCGATGCCGGAAAGCGTGGCATGAACGTGTATTCGCCGCTGCGGAACATGACTTCCGCGCGATTGACGCCGATCGCCTTCACGCGCAGCTGGATGTCGTCGGGGCCCGGCGCGGGCACGTCGACGGTGTCGATCTGCAGGACTTCGGGGCCGCCGATGCGGTGGAAACGAACGATGCGGGTCATGGAGCGCTCCTTCGATGAACGGGTGTCGATGAAGCAGCATCGTAGGCGGGCATCCGCACCGGATAAACGCGCGGCAGGATCATTGATTGTTATTTGACGAATAACAATCAATGCGAACCTGTTTTATGCCGGATAACGCCGTGCGAACAGCTCGGTCAGCCAGTCGATGAACGTGCGCACCTTGTCGGGCAGATGCGCGCGGTTCGGGTACAGCACCGACACCGGCTTCGGCACGGCCGGCACGCCGGGCAGCAGCTCGATCAACTGGCCCGAGTCGATGCTCGGCTGCAGCGCGGGCCGCAACGCGTGCACGATGCCGAGGCCCGCGAGCCCGCAGGACAGCAGCGCTTCCGAGTTGTCGGTGAGCAGGCTGCTCGCGAGCTTCACCGCGATGGTTTCGCCGTGCGGGCGGAACGTCCATTCGAGCACGCGGCGGTTGCGGCCGGTGAAGAAGTTGACCGCGCGATGCGTCCGCAGATCGTCGAGCGTACGCGGCAAACCGTGGCGCGCGATATAGGCGGGCGATGCGCACGTGGCCATCGACACCGCGCCGACGGTGCGCGCGACCATGCTCGAATCCTTCAGCGTCCCGACCCGCACCACGCAGTCGATGCCTTCGCCGATCAGGTCGGCCGGCTGGTCGCTCGCGCCGAGCACGAGTTCGATCTGCGGATAGCGCTGCTGGAAGTCGGGCAGCGCCGGAATCACGATCGTCTTCGCGAGCGCGAGCGCAATGTCGATCCGCAGCCGGCCTTTCGGTACCGCGCGCTGCTTGGGGAACGACGCGAACGCATCGTCGATGCCGGCGAGCAGTTGCACGCAGCGCGCATGAAACGCCTCGCCTTCGGCCGTCACGCTGACGCGGCGCGTGCTGCG
>NZ_BBSK01000105.1:0-1660 GCF_001319805.1 Burkholderia sp. E168m22 | reverse complement strand
CTGCAGCGCGTCGGCGGCCTGCGTGAAGTTGCCGCGTTCGACGATCTGTACGTAGATCTGCATCGTTTGCAGGCGGTCCATGGCGTTCCCGGATGGCGTGGCGAGCGGCCATCTTCGCACACCGATGGAACCGGATGCGCGGCCGCCCGCCTGCCGTGCGTCATTCGACCGGATGCAGATCCTGCAGCAGCGTCGGCACCAGCTCGGACACGGTCGGGTGGATATGCATCGCGCGGCTGATGGTCGTGTACGGCGCGCCGGCGGTCATCACGTCGAGCATCCCGTGCACGACTTCGTCGCCGGTCACGCCGAGGATCGACGCGCCGAGGATCGCGTGGCTGTCCGCATCGACGATCACCTTCATGAAGCCCTGGCTCTCGCCTTTCTCGACCGCCCGGCCGACGCGCGTCATCGGGCGTGTGCCGACCAGCAGCCGGCGGCCCGTCTGCTTCGCTTCCGCGAGCGTCATGCCGACGCGGCCGAGCGGCGGATCGATGTACATCGCGTAGGCCATGATGCGGTCGGACACCTTGCGCGGATCGTCGTCGAGCAGATTGGCCGCGACGATCTCGTAGTCGTTGTACGCGGTGTGCGTGAACGCGCCGCGTCCGTTGCAGTCGCCGAGCGCCCAGATGCCGGGCACGTTGGTGCGCAACTGCTCGTCGACGGTGATGTAGCCGCGCGCATCGGTAGCGATGCCCGCGCGGTCGAGCCCGAGATCGTCGGTGTTCGGCACGCGCCCGACCGCGAGCAGCAGGTGCGAGCCCGCGACCTCGCGGCCGCCGCCCGCGCAGTCGAGGCCGACCACGATGCCGTCGCCGTCGCGGCGCGCGTTCAGGCAGTTCGCGTCGAGCTGCACGTCGATCCCTTCGTTTTCGAGGATCTCGCGCACGGCCTGCGACACGTCCTCGTCCTCGCGGCGGATCAGGCGCGGGCCTTTCTCGACGATCGTGACCTGCGAGCCGAAGCGGCGGTACATCTGACCGAATTCGAGCCCGACATAGCTGCCGCCGACGATCACCAGATGATCGGGCAGGAAGTCGACGTCCATCATCGTCGAGTTGGTCAGGTACGGCACCGAGTCGAGGCCCGGCATCGCGGGCACCTGCGCGCGTCCGCCGACGTTGATGAAGATGCGCTCGGCTTCGAGCACGTCATCGCCCACGCGCACCGCGTTCGCGCGTTCGAACCGGGCGTGACCCTGAAAGACGGTGGTGTTGTCGAGGCCGCGCACCCATTGCTCGACGCCGTGGTTCGAGCGGCCGGAAATCTGGTCCTTGCGCGCCTTCACGGCTTTCATGTCGACGGTGACGGGGCCGCCGACCGACACGCCGTATTCGCTGGCGCGCCGTGCAAGCTGCGCGGCGTACGCGCTCGCGATCAGCGTCTTGGTGGGGATACAGCCGGTGTTCACGCAGGTGCCGCCGAAGCGGCCGCGCTCGATGATCGCGACTTTCATGCTGGCGCCGGCGAGCCGCGCGGCGAGCGGCGGCCCGGCCTGGCCGGTGCCGATGACGATTGCATCGAAGTGTTGCGTCATGACGTCCTCCTGTGCGGGGGCAACGAGGAAAGGGGCAGGCGCAAGCCGCATGCCGTGCCGGCGGTCGCGCGGGCGACGAGCGCCTATGGTAGACCTGTTGGCCGGGTGCCGCGAGCGGGG
>NZ_BBSK01000104.1:0-4742 GCF_001319805.1 Burkholderia sp. E168m22 | reverse complement strand
CGCGGCGCGTCGCGTCGCGTTGAAAAACGGCACCACCGCGCGGGCGTGGCGGCGCGCAGCCTTCAGTCTTTGCGTTTCCACTGCCCGAACGACACTGGCCGGTGCGCGTCGGCGCGCGTGACGGTGACGTGGTCGGGCTGGTCGTCGAGCGGAAACGATTCGGTGACGATCTGGTTCGAAAAGAGCCAGCCGTGCGTGCGCGGGTCGTAGCGGAACGTGATGTAGTCGGTCCAGTGCTGGCCGCACGCGACGAAGTTCTGCACGGTGAAATAGCGGCCCTTCACCGACAAGCCGTTGTCGGCGGCATCTTCAGGATCGAACGGGTCGCACTGGCCGCCTTCGTTCGCACGCAGCACGACCTGGTCGTTGCGGGCGGCGAGCCGGTAGGTGTGGTCGGCCTGTTCCTCGTAGATCAGCAGCGGGCGCGGCGATGGTTGGTCGCGCGTGTCGACCGCGCGATGCACGACGACGAGAAAGCTGTGGCGTCCGTTGTCGACATCGGGGCCGGCTTGCGCGAGCAGCGGCTGGTAGCCGGGTGGCAGGTGCGCGGCGATCGACTTCGGCAGGGTGTCGGCGCGGACGCTGAGCGGGAATGCGGCAAGCAGCGGGAGCAGCAGGGCGGAAAGGCGAAGAGCGCGCATGGCGGGCGGTCCGGTCGAAAGGAGAAAAAGGGGGATGAGCCGCGCGACGTTACAGATCGCGCCCGAGAAAGTCCGTGCCCGGCACCGGATTGAACGCGACGGGCGGCGCGGGCGTGAAGCCGAGCGACGCATACAGTTGCCGGGCGGCGACGAACTCGGGCAGCACGTCGAGGCACATGCGCGCGTAACCGGCCGCCTTCGCGTCGCGCAGCAGCCGTTCGACGAGCTGGCGGCCGACGTTCAGCCCGCGTGCGTCGGGCCGCACGTACACGCGCTTCATCTCGCAGGTCGCCGCGTCGATTTCGCGGAACGCCGCGCAGCCGACCACGCGCTCGCCGCGCCACGCGAGCAGCAGCTGCCCGCGCGGCGCCGCGTATTTGCCGGGCAGCGCGGCGATTTCCGGCTCGTAGTCCTGGAAAGCGAGGCTGACGGTCGGGCTCGCGACGTACTCGCGAAAGATCGCTTCGACGGCGGCGGCATCGTCGGGATAGCGGGCGGCGCGGATCGCGATCATGGGGCGGCGCGAGATGACAGGAAAGAGGGCCAGCATAGCAGCGCACGGCCGCTTTCGGCCATGCGCGAAGCGTGCCAGAATCAGCGGCTCGACCGTCGGAAACGACACGCAGGCGCCGGCGCAGCGGCGTCGCTCACCCAGGAGACTTCGATGACCGCATCGGCTGCCGTACTCGCCATCCTCGCTGCGCTGTTTCTCGGCGCGATGATTCCGGGCCCGAGCTTCGTGCTGGTGGCCCGCAACTCGATCGGGCTATCGCGCCGCGACGGGCTGGCCACCGCACTCGGCATGGGCATCGGCGGCATCGTGTTCGGCGGCGTCGCGCTGGCCGGGCTTTACACGCTGCTGCAGGCCGTCGAATGGCTGTATGTGGGCCTCAAGGTCGCGGGCGGCGTGTACCTGATCTACATGGCGTCGAAGATCTGGCGCGGCGCCGACCGGCCGATCGCGATGGACGATCCGCAGGCGATGGCCGGCGGCAGCGCGCGCAAGTCGTTCTGGACCGGCCTCACGACCCAGCTCAGCAACCCGAAGACGGCGATCTGGTACGGCAGCATCTTCGCGGCGCTGCTCCCGCAGCACCCGCCGCTGTGGTGCTATCTCGCGCTGCCGCCGCTCGTGTTCGCGGTCGAATTCGGCTGGTACACGCTCGTCGCGCTGTGCTTCTCGACGCGCCGGCCGCGCGAACTCTACCTGCGCGCGAAGAAGTGGGTCGACCGCATCGCGGCCGGTGCGATCACGCTGCTCGGGCTGCGGCTGATCCTGAATGCGCCGAAAGCGGGGATCTGAGCGCTTCTCTTTCTCTATCAACACGTGGTGGCGGCCGGCCGTGGCCGTCGCCGGTTAGCGGCGGGCACCGCCCGCGCCGTTCGCCCGAGCGCGCATCGGCGTCCCGAATTCCAGGATTACCGGTTCATCGTCAGGCCATGGTCAGGCGCGGCTTGCGGAATGCCCGCCCCCCGTCGTGGCGGCTCGGCCCCTTCATCGTTCACGCCGGGTCGGCGCTGCAAACACACACGCATGGCTTCCCGATGGCGCGGCCGCTCGCCAGCCGCCGCCTCCCGTGTTTCCCGCTCGTCACCACCGTCCGCCGAGCCTTGCGCGACGGGCCTTCGCGTGTATCGCGCGGCACGCCGAACCGCGCCGCTTCCCCGATTCTGGCGGCCGACCGCCCGACGACGTGTAAACTGCTGCCTTTTTTGACGGTTTGCAGCATGGTGCAAGCATCTCCGCGCCCGGCGTTGAGCGGTCCGACGCTCGTCCGGCTGCTCGCGCGCCTGGCCGATGCCGACGTCGCGGAATCCCGGCAGACGCTGTCCGACCGGCTGAGCCAGTGGCTCGGCTGGACCGACGCGATCACGCTGTCGTCCGCGTTGAATGCGAGCCCGCCGGGTGTCGCGGCCGGCGTGCGCGGCTACGACGCCGAGCGCGACTGCGCGCGCGTGCGCCACGACCTCGCGCAGGCGATCACGGCCACCCAGCGGCCGCGCGCGCGGCGCCGGCCGGGCGACCTGCCGCCGCCGGCCGCCGATACGGCCGATTTCGCGGATTTCCGCCAGCGGTACCTGACCCTCCAGCAGGACATGGAAACGGCGATCGGCCAGTTGCGCGGCCGCCTGCGGGTCGCGCTCGCCGCGCGCTCGTCCGGAATGGCGCGGCTTGCGACGCTCGACACGATCATGGAGCGCGTGCTCGGCGCGCGCGAGCGCAGCCTGCTGTCGGCCATACCCGCGCTGCTCGGCACGCGCTTCGCGCGGCTGCGCGACGCGGAGCGGCAGGCGCTGGCCGAGGCTGAAGCCGTGGCCGCGGCCGCCGCTGCGCCTGACGCCGACGCATCCGCTCTGGCCGATGAGGGCGCGGCGGCCGACACCCCGACCGTCGCGGCGATCGTGCCCGGCGCGTGGCTCGATACGTTTCGCGACGAGATGCACAGCATTCTGCTTGCCGAACTCGAAGTCCGGTTTCAAACGGTAGACGGGCTGCTCGCGGCCCTTCGCACCTGCTAATCAACACGCTATGTCCAGAATTCGCCTTGATCTCGTTGTCTTCGTCGCCGGTCTGCTCGCAGTGGGCTGGATCGGTGCCGGCTATGTCGCGTCGAACCCGCTGGCGGCGGCCGTCACGCTGCTGATCGGCGCGTGCTACGTCGCCGGCGCATGGGAGCTGCTGCGCTACCGGCAGGCGACCGCCACGCTGTCGCACGCGGTCGCCGGCCTGAGCGCGCCGCCCGCGACGCTCGACCCGTGGCTCGACACGCTGCATCCGGGCCTGCGCGGCGCGGTGCGCGCCCGGGTCGAAGGCGCGCGCGTCGCGCTGCCGGGCCCGGCGCTCACGCCTTACCTCGTCGGCCTGCTGGTGCTGCTCGGCATGCTCGGCACGCTGCTCGGGATGGTCGTCACGCTGAAGGGCACGGGCGCCGCGCTCGAGAGCGCGACCGATCTCGATGCGATCCGTGCGTCGCTGATCGCGCCGGTGAAGGGGCTCGGGTTCGCGTTCGGCACGTCGATCGCCGGTGTGGCGACGTCCGCGATGCTCGGGCTGCTGTCCGCGCTCGTGCGCCGCGAGCGGATCGACGCGGCTCAGCAACTCGACGCGAAGATCGCGACGACGCTGCGCGTGCATTCGTCCGCGCACCAGCGCGACGAATCGTTCCGGCTGCTGCAGCGCCAGGCCGACGTGATGCCGGCGCTGGTCGACCGGTTGCAGACGATGATGACGACGCTCGAGGCGCGCAGCGTTGCGTTGCACGATCGTCAGATCGAAAGCCAGCAGGCATTTTTCGACCGGACCGAGCGGGCGTATGCGGGCCTGGCGTCGAACGTCGGCGACGCGCTGAAGGAAAGCGCCGCCGAAAGCGCGCGCGTGGCCGGCGCCGCGCTGCAGCCGGTCGTCGCCGCGACGATGACGGGGCTCGCGCAGGAGATGGCCGCGCTGCGCGACACCGTGACGGGCGCGGTGCAGCGTCAGCTCGACGGGCTGACCGAAGGCTTCGAGAAGACCACTGGCAACGTGACGGCCGTGTGGAACCGGGCGCTCGACGAACAGCGCCGCGCGGGCGACGCGGTCGCGCAGCAGTTGCAGACGACGCTCGGCCAGTTCACCGACACGTTCGCGCAGCGTTCGTCGGATCTGCTCGACGGCGTCGCGACGCGCCTCGAGTCGACCGAAGGCCGCCTGTCGGACGCATGGCGCGAGGCGCTGGCGCGCCAGGAGCAGGTCGGCGAGACGCTGGCCGGCCAGCATGCACGCGCGCTGGGCGAAGCCGCCGCGACGTTCGAACGCCATTCGGCCGCGACGCTCGCCGCGATGCACGAGTCGCACGCGGGTTTGCAGACGCAACTGGCGGCGCGTGATGAAGAACGTCTCGCTGCATGGAACGACTCGCTGGCCGCGATGGCCGCGAAGCTCGGCGACGAGTGGCAGCGTGCGGGCGCGCATAGCGCGGGCCGTCAGCAGGAAATCTGCGACGCGCTTGCGCAAACGACGCGCGATCTCGCCGCCAGGCGTCGACGTTCGAACAACGCTCGACCGATCTGCTGACGACGATCCGCGAGTCGCACACCGGTCTGCAGTCGCAACTGGCGGCG